>JBCHKQ010000004.1 GCA_039023545.1 Spirochaetia bacterium 38H-sp
TCCACTCTTTCTTTGCCCGCAAAAGCGCCCAGCTAGTCATATATCCTCCAATTCTCTTGTTTTACACACAATCAAGAACACAAAGAGTCCTGTGATAATAACAATATTTTAATATATCTTCAAATACCAAAGCAGGATTTTTTGCATAAAAATACATTATACCGAACGTCGTCCTCGCGCCACTCCGGGAAAATCACGATAAAAAAGCGCTCGGACTCCTGCCTGCGGCATATAAAAGCAAAAATAAGAAGCACACTGTATCTACTATTAAGCTCTCCCGCATAAAGCAAGCATATGAGTAAAATCCGGACCTTCTCTCCTGTAAGAACCGAATCTCATATCGCAACAGGTACAAGCATCCACAGTGTAGACAGTAAGACCACGCTCTTCCAGAAGACTTCTGTTGGCAGCAGCAAGGTCAAGATAAAAACCATCTTCTCTTTCTACAACAGCCTCCTCGCCAAAGTCTGCGGCAAAGCTCCATGCCCTCTCCGTATCAACTTCGTAACAGCAGGAACGAATAGATGGCCCCAGCACTGCCACCTTTTTACCGTCTCCCAGAGAATCAGCAAGGATTCCTGCAATACCTGTTCCCTTCCAGCCAGAATGCACAATTCCCCATGCAGTCCCGTCCTCTCTAAAAATCCATACTGGCATACAGTCCGCAACAGTAACCCCGCATACCAAGGATGCATCCGTACAAAAAAGACCATCCGCACTGGGCTCCCTTCCGGGGAAAAAAGAAGAGGCATCGACAATTTCCTTTCCGTGAACTTGCCTCACACAGCGCAAACTTAAGATGTCCATACCGCGCTTTCTAAGCCATAATGCTCTCTTATCTGTAAAAGAAGCGCTTTTTCCCATATCTCCTGCCGAATAAAGCGACATGAGACCATAAAAATTCCTCATGGAATCATAAGAAAACGAAAAACTCATAAAATCGTCAAAAAACTCAACACAAAAACCATGCATAACATAAAGATTACATCACAGCATTATAAAACAATCAATCGCAGTCCTCTTATCCCAGATTTTATATGCTGTTTTCTGCCGAAGGCAGCAGTGTCCGATAAGGGGCACTGCGTTCGGTATAAATAATCAGGTTATTGTTGCAAGAGATAGAAAAAAGGCATAACATGTCCGACATGGAAAAGAAAAAATACTCTCATATCAGAACATATGTACACAGACAGACAAGGCTTACCAGCGGACAGCGTCATGCTCTTGATAAGCTCTTTCCTCTTTATTCTGTAGATATAAGCAAAAAAAGGCCGGTTATGCAGCTTTTTCCCCATAGTTTTGACAGATATGTGCTTGAGATTGGTTTTGGCATGGGGGATGCGACTCTTTTTATTGCAGAGCATAATCCAGATACTGCTTATCTAGGGATAGAGGTACATCCCAATGGTGTCGGGAGAGTTGTAGGGTCCATACATAAGAAGGGGCTTGATAATCTCAGGGTCATCAAGGAGGATGCTATTGTTGCTCTCTCAGAGGGGATAGAAACGCAGGCTTTTGACGGTGTGCATATCTTTTTCCCTGATCCGTGGCCCAAAAAAAGGCATCATAAAAGAAGGCTAATACAGAGGAGTTTTTTGGATTTTATAGCGGATTATATAAAATCAGAAGGATATCTGTATGTTGTAACGGATTGGCATAATTATGCCTTGCAGATTCTAAATGAATGCTCATCCCATCCTGCTTTTTACAATCCTTGGGGGGGCTTTGCTCCAAGGCAAGTATGGCGACCTGTAACAAAATACGAGTCAAAGGGTCACAAGCAGCATCATCCAATATGGGAAACATACGTAATAAAACGATAAAAATATAATTAATGTATTTTTATGCAAAAAAACAGTAAAATAATTGATTATTTATACAAAAACATGCTATTATAACGCAACAATATACAGGAGTAACATATGAGCAGCAAAAAAAACATGGCGGATTTTCTGGAGACCACAACGGAGTTGGCAAGAGAGAACAACACTATAGATGCATCTCTCTATAGCAAGTTTAATGTAAAACGGGGACTCAGAAATGAGGACGGCAGCGGTGTACTGGTAGGACTCACCGAGATAGGAGAAGTCCATGGTTACGTCATGGACGAGGGAGAGCCCACTCCTGTTCCCGGAAGGCTCCTGTACCGGGGAATACCCATAGAAAACATTGTAAAGGGTTTTCAGGCAGATGGTAGAAGCGGTTTTGAAGAAACTGCTTTTCTTCTTCTTTTTGGCAAGCTGCCTACAAAAAGAGAACTGGATGATTTTTCCTCTATTCTTGCAGAAAACAGGGAATTGCCCGGAGATTTTACAGAGAGTACAATACTTAAGAATCCGAGTCCGGATATAATGAACAAGCTTTCTCGCTCTGTTCTTACTCTATATTCCTTTGATCCCAATCCGGAAGATGTTTCTATAAAAAATGTGCTAAGACAGTCCATAGAGTTAATTGCACGTTTCCCTGTTCTTGTGGCATACGGCTATCAGGCAAAACAGCACTATTACAATGGTAAAAGCCTGTACATACATCCTCCTCAGGAAGAGCTCTCAACTGCAGAAAACTTTCTTGCTATGATAAGACCTGATAAGCAGTTTACCCAGACAGAGGCTGAGATTCTGGATCTCTCGTTTGTGCTGCATGCTGAACACGGCGGGGGTAACAACTCAAGTTTCACGGTACATGTTGTATCCTCTGCAGACACAGATACATACTCAGTAATAGCAGCTGCAATAGGCTCTCTTAAGGGTGCAAAGCACGGGGGAGCTAATATCAAGGTTATATCCATGATGGAGGATATAAAAAACAATGTAAAAGACTGGTCTGACAGAAAACAGGTAGAAGACTATATAGCAAAAATACTCAAAAAAGAAGCGTTTGACAGGTCTGGGCTTGTATACGGTATGGGACATGCTGTCTACACGATATCCGATCCCAGAGCCATACTTCTCAAGGAAAAAGCAGCAGAATTAGCAAAAGAAACCAACAATCAGGAAGAGTTTGAGCTGTACAACACAATTGCAGAGATAACACCCGGGTTATTTGCGGATATAAAGAAATCTAACAAGGTAATAAGTCCCAATGTTGATTTTTACTCTGGTTTTGTATACAAGATGCTAAGGATTCCCACAGAGCTTTATACTCCTTTGTTTGCAATAGCACGTATAGCTGGCTGGTCTGCACACAGGCTTGAGGAAATAATAAGCGGAGGAAGAATCATAAGGCCTGCTTACAAGAGTGTGGTTGGCAAAAAAGAATATATACCACTCAAGGATAGAAAATAAAATTACAGCGGGGAAAACACCCCGCTGTTTTTATAAGTGCTCATATCCAAGGCCTTGTCCATACATCTTTACTATTGCAGTTTTTGCATTTTTCTTAAGGTATATCAGCCAATAAAATTATAAAATCTGTAAATCATCCGTATAACATGAGCCTGATTATCCAAAATAAAAGACAAGCTAATTGGTAAAATAATATCAATCAAATTTCTCTTGGTAATCAGATTATAGGATTTATATAATTTTTTTATCTTTTATCTTTTTCTCCGATTCCGTGCTTTTTTGCGCCAAAGGCAGTTTTATATCGCCCTACTTTTTATTTTTCTGTAGTGTGGCGATATAAAACGTTCGGTTTCGTTTGATTTTTATTTCTTTATAAAAAATAATATAGTTGGAGGCAAAAATGTCATTAAAAATAGGTTTTATTTCTTTTCGTATATCAGGAACTGATGGCGTTTCTCTTGAGACAAAAAAATGGGCAGATGTTTTGGAGCGTATGGGAGCGGAGTGCTTCTATATGGCGGGACAGCTGGACACGCCAAAAGAGCGTTCTTTTGTCGCAGAAGAAGCACATTTTCAAACTCAGGATGCCAAGGCTCTTTATTACAGGTGTTTTTACCAATCAGTGCGAGATCCAGAAACGACGCGGATGATTCATGAGCGAAGAGCCGTCTTAAAAAAAAGACTTTACCAATTTGTAGAGAAGTTTGACCTTGATTTGCTTATTCCGCAGAATATTTTGGCGATTCCGCTCAATATTCCGTTAGCTCTGGCCTTTACAGAATTTGTGGCAGAGACTGGTTTTAAGGTCATTGCACATCACCATGACTTCTTCTGGGAAAGAAAGCGCTTTTTGCATAACTGCGTATGGGACTATCTCAACTCCGCATATCCGCCCCACCTTGCAAGTATACACCATGTAGTAATAAACAGCTCAGCCCAAAATCAGCTTGGGCTAAGAACAGGCATCTCTTCTACTCTTATCCCCAATGTTATGGAGTTTGAAAAGCCCCCTGAGCCTGTGGATGAGTATGCAAAAGATGTTCGTGAGGCATTGGGAGTAAGAGACGACGAGCTTTTTATACTCCAGCCAACCCGTGTTGTCCAGAGAAAGGGAATAGAACACGCCATAGAGTTTGTTGCACGGTTAGGCATGCCTGCCAAGCTTGTGATATCACACGCATCCGGCGACGAAGGGCACGAATACGAGCAGCGTGTCCGTGACTATGCAAAGCTACTTGGTGTGGATGCCATATTTGGCAGTGACATTATAGGAGAAACACGTGGCAGGACACCTGACGGCAGGAAAATATATTCTCTTAGCGATATATATCCCCATGCAAACCTTGTTACATACCCATCTATTTTTGAAGGCTTTGGCAACGCATTCCTTGAAGCAATCTACTTTAAAAAACCTATCCTTATTAACAATTATTCCATATACAGCCATGACATAAGACCCAAGGGCTTTAAGTGTCTAGAAATGGATGAGTTTATCTCAGGAGATACGATAGATACGGCAAGAGAACTACTTGCCAGACCAGACATCCAAGAAGAATGGGCAGAAACCAACTATAAACTTGCCAGGCAATTCTACTCTTATACCGTTCTTAGAACCAAACTTACAGCAATACTTGTAAGCCAGTTTGGCTATACAGACTTAAGCCTCTGCCAATAAAATCCACCAACTATCAAAAACCGAACGCAGGCTGCTACGCAGCCTGCGTTTTATACAGAACAAAAAGAAAAACACTATAAAACTCTAGCCATTATCAGGAACAAGCCACAAAACATCATAAGGCTCAACACCTATGGACAATTTATCAGTCCCCTCTGTAAACGGTAAAATCCTATCGCCTGATATAAGCTCCCTAAGCACTTTAAACTCGCTATCACCAAAAACAGACTTATCAAAAACAAACTCAATCTCTCTATTATCAGAACTTATAAGACACAAGACCCTATCCTTCCCATCTGGACTTATTCTAAGAACCGCAAGCATAGAAGAAGGCGCTTCCAAAATATTCTGAGTTCCCTTTGGATCAAAGGCTGAGCTGCTTGTTCTAGCCTTAAGCATAGCAAGATAAGAATCAAGAACAAGACGCCTGAGAGAATCCGGATCAGAAAGTTCCTCCACTAACTCTCTCAAAACAAACTTCTGCCTGTTTATTGTGCGATTCATACCTGTTTCCTCAACCCCTTCTCTCCAGTTCTGAGAACCAAGCAAGCTGTGGACATATATCCCGGGCATCCCCACCAAAGTAAGCAAAATAGCCTGCGAAGCTATAAACTTTCTGGCACGTGTTGCTGTATCAAGATGTTCTTCTGCAACAGCACTAAGATAATTAATATTAAGCTCATAGGGAACATCCCCCTGAGGAGTACTCTTATATGATACAAGGCCGCCTCTTTCTTTAACAATTTCTATCATATTATCTATATATTCGTCAGGTAAAATTCCCCTTGCAGGCAGCACACCAATGCCATCATGAGACGCAAGAAAATTAAAATAGCTTACCCTACCTCCGTAGGTATCTATTGTTTTTGCCCAAGAAGCAAGATAGGACATATCCCGCCTTATAAAAGCATCCAAAACCAGAGGAGGAAGAGCAAACTGATACACAAGCTGTGCCTCATCAAGGTCTTCTCCAAAGTAAGAAATATTTTCTTTATGAGGCACATTTGTTTCTGTAATAATAAGAACCCAAGGACAAACCTCTTCGCACACAGCTCTAAAAAGCTTAACCACAGCATGAGTCTTGGGATGATGAAGACAACTGGTACCAAGTTCCTTCCAGAGATAAGCAATTGCATCCAGACGTATAATCTGTGCACCGTTTTTTACATAAAACAAAAAGATATCTATCATCTCAAGAAGAACAGCCGGATTCGCATAATTAAGGTCCACCTGATCCCGACTAAAAGTAGTCCAAACCAGCTTCTTTCCCCAAGAAGTATCAAACTCATGGACAAGAGGCAGAGCCCTGGGACGAAAAACAGAAGAAAGATCTGCACCAGGCTCAACCGTGATAAAATAGTCTCTATATTTAAGATCTCCATCCAAAAAAGCCTTAAACCAAGTGCTTTTTGTAGAACAATGGTTGAGAACAAGGTCAACCATAAGCCTATGCTTTCTTGCTATTTCCTTTACATCATCCCAAGATCCCCAGTCCGGATTAACCTGTCTGTAATCAATAATAGAAAAACCATCATCGGAAGAATATGGAAAAAAAGGAAGGATATGGACACCCTTAATAGCATCATCAGTATAATCCTCTAGAAACTTATCCAAAAGTCTTATATAAGGAGCAAAATCACCCCTAAACTGATCTCCATATGTAATCAAAACAGCATCTGTATTATCCAGAGGAAGAGAATCTAAAGCACTAAAGTCATCTGGCGGAATAATCTCCTTCTTATACTTATCAATAATAATAGAAAGCTGTTTAAAAACATCCTGATAAGAATCCTCGTAAATAAAAGCAATCAAATTCTTTATTTTTGATTGGGACATAATAACTCCTTTATCGGACTTTATTTAATCATAGTAGGGAGATACATCATAATCAAGATTAACATCAAAAAATCAGTTTAAGGAAACTGGCGGAGGCGCGACAGTATCACCATCCACAGGATAGACAGGGAAAATACAAGTTTCTCTGGGAAAATTGGGATTCTCTATATGCCTGTTAATAATTTCCGCGGCCCTTTTACCCATCTCTACAAGAGGCTGCTCATTACTTGCAATAGTAGGATTAAACAAAAACTCCTTAATCAAACCGTCAAAACCAATAATAGAAACATCCTCCGGCACTCTAAGCCCAATATCCTTTACAGCATGCAAAGCCCCAAGAGCAATCCTGTCCGTTGCACAAAAAAGTGCAGTAAGAGGCCTGTCAAGCATTTCAAAACGCTCCCTGACTGCTTTGTAAACAGACACCTCCTCAAACCTAGATCTCATTATCCACTTTTCGGAATCATCCATAGAGAGAAGCTCCCTCATAGCTCTCTTATAACCATTTTCTCTATCCTGAATATTGGAGTTGTACATCTCAGGAATAAGACCTACAAAACCTATTCTCTCATGGCCAAGAGAAACAAGTCGTTTTACAGAATCATACCCGGCTCTCTCGTTATCAGTATCTACCCAACTTATAGAATGATCATCAGGCCTGTCACCTATAACAACACAAGGAATGCTATAGCGCTGAATCTCTCTATGTACTTCTTCTGGCATGCTCTGCATGCCTATATAAATAAGTCCATCCACTTTCTTCTGTTTGTAAGGTCTTAGATAATCAAAATCAGGGTCATCAGTGGCAAAAGGGGAAAAAAGCATATCTTTTTTATATTTTCTACACCCCAACTCAATTCCCCTTATAAGACCAAGAAGATAAACATTGCCAAAACCATCACCAAACCTGACAGGGGTCATAACACCTATGGTATCTGTACGCCCTCTATTAAGAGCCTTACCGGCAAAACTGGGAGAGTAACCCAGCTGCTTTATAGCATCCTCAACCCTTTTTCTAGTCTCTTCACTTACATAACCATTATTGTTTATTACTCTGGAAACAGTCATAAAAGAGACACCAGCAAGCTTTGCAACATCCTTTTGAGTAGGCACGCTCACTCCTTTTTTATCCTGTAGGTCATTATTGTCTTGTTTTTTACGCAAGTATCAAGTTTATTATGCCCTATATTGAGAACGAGGGCAACATCTTCTTTGGTACTATTTAGAATAACTACAGTAATGGTACCATCATTATTGTCAAGCGCGCAGGCATAGATACCATCATTTTCTGTTGTCAAACTACAACCCAAGACCGTAGCCTTATCATTTATAAACTTGCTAAAATGAGCAATGGCATAATAAGAGGGCTGCATATAAAAAGAAGATTTGTCGATATCAACAAGCACTGGAGAATCACAATAATTACCAACATGATTAGGACCACCCTGCATATCCAAAGCAGCATTCCAGTCTATCCATACCTCTACACCGCTATTGATATCACCAATAATATCTCTTGCATATCGTTCTGCGACATACCAATCTCCCGGACGAGCTCCTCCTTCTATACAACCCTCAGTAAAAACAAGCATCTTATCGGGAAATTTTTCTCGTACATATTTTACATTCTCAAAGTGATTCACAGAATACCAGTGATAAGCAAAACCTGATATGTATTCGGCAGCCCCTTCTACAGACATACTCTCTTCTGCACGCTCCCTTAGCCTGTCACGATTATGATCCCAGATAAATATCCTGACATCATCAAAACCATTGTTCTTTAGTGCAGGGCCAAGAAAATCTCTTACAAAGACAGCCTCTTCTTCCGCAGTATATATACAGGACTCCCAAGTTTGCACAGCCTCGGGCTCATTTTGCACGCTAACAGCCCATGTATCTATGCCATGTTGCTTAAGTGATTCTATAAAACGCACAAAATACATAGCCCAGGTCTCTCTGTACTCAGGAAGTAGTTTACCACCATGACACATATCTCGGTTGGTTTTCATCCATGCTGGAGGACTCCAGGGACTCAGAAATAATCGCAAATCAGGATAAGAAGCAAAAACATCCAAAATCAGGGGAAGTTGAAACTTTTCCATCGGCTCAAGCGAAAAACTCAAAAGAGATGTATCCCCTTCTTTTTCCAAACACGACCAGGAAGACAGAGAAAAATCACAACTAGAAATATGAGTTCTGACAAAAGACAAACCAAGACCTTTTTCCTTATTAAAATAAGAATCAATTACTTTTTTCCTATCTTCATACGATAAAAAGGACAACACATATGCTGCAGCCTCTGTAAGAGCAGTACCAAAACCCAAAAAGACTTGTCTTTTATCGGACAAATCTACTTTTAGACTAGCATTTATCCTGCAATCACATATTGGATTTTCTATCTTATCAAAATAAGAACCATATGAGCTTTTTACTATATCCAGAACCTTCATAACAACTCCTTATAAAAAATTAAGGGGAGCTGCACTCCCCTTTATTTATCACAAAAACAAACCTTATTAAAGAGGTTATTTAAAGACCCCCGTATCTATAAGCTTCTCCATAAAAACTTTCTGTGCAAAAACAAATATTACAAGAGGTATAATGCTTGCAATAATTGTAGCAGTCTGGATAAGGTTTGGCTGACTCGTATACTGATTGTTAAAGACAGTGAGACCTATGGAAATAGGATACAAATCCGCATTACCTGCAAGATAGATTAGAGGACCAAAAAAATCGTTCCAGGCAAAGAAAAAATGGAATAGAGACACAGCAACTATAGCAGAAGTAGCCTGAGGAGCAATAATCTGAAAAAGCGTCCTTACCGGTCCTGCTCCATCTATCCTTGCAGCCTCATCCATTTCTCTGGGAATACCCATAAGAAACTGGCGCAAAAGAAAGACATTGTATGCATTGGAGAAAAAAGTTGGGATAATAACAGGAAGCCAAGTTCCTACCCAGCCCATAAAATAGAACATAGTATATGTGGGGATAGAAGTAACAGCAGAAGGCAGAATGATAGTAGAAATAAGAACCATAAACAGAATATTCTTACCTGGAAAACTAAACCTTGCAAAACCATATGCTACAATCAAAGAAGAAAGAACCATTGCAAAAGTAGTTATAACTGCATACATTGCAGTATTTCTCAAGAGTATGGGGAATTTTGTAGCATCCCACGCTTTTTTAAAGTTTTCCCACTGTGGATAAACAGCCCATACATTATCCAGCCCTCTCCAATTGCCTTCCCACTCTATTTCTCCGGCATTTGGATTATCCGGATCCATAAAGACAGATTTTTGTCTCCCTTTCTTAACCATTGCAAGGATCTTTTCCTGCCCGTTTATTGGAACCTTGTATAGCTTATAATCTTTACCGTTATACGTCCATGTTTTGGGAGCAAGAGGAAGTACACTCACTTTACCCATGGCAATCTGATCCAAAGTCTTTAAAGACATAGACATACCATATGCAAGAGGTAAAAGGAATACAGAAAGAAGAAGTAGAATAGCCAATGTAAAAGCAATTTTTTTCGCATAACGCATAACAAGCACATTATCAGCAATCATTTATCACCTCCCGCATAATAGACCCAATGCCGTGCTGTTTTAAAAAGAAGAGCAGTAAAAAACAATCCAAGAAAGAATATAAGCCACGCGATAACCGCACCATACCCCATATTAAAATAGGTAAAAGCCTGACGGAAAAAATAAACCATAGGAAAGTTAGTAAGACCATCAGGAAAACCACTGCCCAGATTGATAACATAAGGCACAAGAAAGTACTGCATAAGCCCTATTACACCAATTACCAAGTTATAGAAAACGACAGGAGTAATCATAGGCAAGGTTATCCTAAAAAGGCTATGCCATCCTCCAGCACCATCTATTTCAGCAGCCTCATACAATTCAACTGGTATTCCCTGAAGCCCAGCAAGGAAAACAATTATAGTATTACCCAAGCCCCACAAACCTATAATAGTATACGTAACATATATAAGATGTGGATTAGCAAGCCATCTAATACCATCAGAACCCGTAGCATCGACATTAAATATTTTCTCTATCAGCAAATTAATCCAGCCCGTATTCTCGTTGAGAACACCCTGCCATATTATTACTGATGCAACTAAAGGAATGATAGAAGGAAGATAAAAAAATGTTCTAAAAAATCTCTTACCTAGCAAATATCTACTATTTAGCATAAGCGCCACAGAAAGAGCAAACAACATACTGATAGGCATATTTATAACAGAAAACAAAAGAATACGTCCAACAGAAGCAAGAACCTCCTTATCTTCAAAAAGAGCCCTTTTCCAATTTTTTAGACCTGCAAAAGAAATCTTGCTTACATCGGACAAAGAAAAATCCAAAAAAGTAAAAATAAAAGAAACAATTATCGGAAGCAAATAAAAAATAAAAAAACCTATAAGCCACGGAGAAATAAACCTAAAACCCCACTTATGCTCCCATTTTTCCAAAGAATGTGCTTTTTGCATTATTGCCTCCTAGCTATCCTAGCTAAAGAAGGGAGGGGTACTCCCCTCCCTGAGAAACCATCATTACTTACTTGGATGCAGCCTTAAAAATACCATCAAGGTCATTCTCAAGAGATTCTACAGCAGCATCAAAATCAAGATCAGGCTTATTGCTAACCTCATCCCAAAACTGGTTATACCTCTGATTTGCCTCCTGGAAACTAGGCATCCAGCTCTCATGATTGGGATTATCCGGATACTTAATGCTCTCAACAATAGGACCGTAATCTATGTCAAAATCAGGGAACTTCTCAGTAAAAAACTTTGTAAGAAAAGTATCCTGTAGAGACTTTTTGGCAGGCATACCACCGTATACTGCAGCAAGCTGCTCTGCCTTATCGTCAACAAGATAAGTAAGCACCTTAAAGGCAGCATCAGGATTCTTGGTAGCCTTTGTAATAAGGAAAGTATCAGCATGCATCTTTGCAGTAGTCTTCCCCTTATAAGAAGGAACAGGGTAAGGATTCCATTTAAAAGGTAGCTGTGCAAAACCTGCATACCAAAGATGACAATGAACCATAGCAACACGACCAGAAGCAAAAAGATCTCCGTTCTTTAAAATATCACTATTAGCCTGCGGAGCTGTAGGAACAAAATGGTCTTTCCACATTGCATCGTAATACCACTTCCACCCTTCTTTCCACTGAGAAGGAATAGTTGCAGAACCATCCTTTGCAACAAAAGATCCAGGACCAAAGAGAGTACCTACCCCTCTTGCATCAGTCCATTGTATAGCAAACCCCCACTGGGCAATCTTCTCAGGATCAAAATCCGGACTGGTAGCATCATTACCGTTCTCATCTACAGTAAGCCTCATACCGAGCCATTTGATTGTATCAAAATTCCACTCGTGCTTTACTCCTTTATCATCCACATATGGCTCTCCATAATGTTTGGGAGGAAGCGGCAATCCAGCCTCTTCAAAAAGCTCCTCGTTGACATAGAGAAAAGATGGATAAATGGCAAAAGGAATACCAAGCAATCCCTCATCAGGATCCCTGTAGAAATCAATCATAGAAGAATCGTACATTGACAAATCAAAACCATTCTTCTTTACAAGAGGCTCAAGATCCAGCCAAGACCCCTTAAAACTATCTCGTCCTCTTATACCGACAGGACCTACAACATCAGGCGCATTACCACCGCTAAACTGAGTAGCGAGAGTCTGATAAGCCTGAGCATTGGGAACGACCTCAAGAACGAGCTTAAAATCATTGTTCTTCTCATTAAATTCGTCAACAATAGCCTGTTGAGCCTTAATAGTGGGCTCATCAGAACCGGCACCTAGACCGACAAACCATCTCACCTCATTCTTGGGACCGGAACAGCCAGTAAAGAACAAGGCTACAAACAAAACCGCAAGAAAAGCTTTCTTCATAGGATAACCTCCTGAAATAGGTTTTCGATAACATGTGTTATCGAAAACAGAATATACCACATAATCACTCTTGTCAAGAAAAACTTTAACACTTGTAAAATAAGAACATAGTAGTAAGATTCAATTTGACAGACAATAATATGTTAAACAGTACAAAATAACATACCGAACGCGCGTAATGCCAAGCATTACGCGCTGCCTACGGCAGAAAACAACAGAGAAAAAAGACATTTAAATAAAACTAAAGAAAATACAGATTTACAAAAAATATAAGAAAAACATCTTCCACTACTTTTCAAACTTACGAAGAAGTATTATTGCATCAAAATTATCCGGCTGCAAAGCCAACGCCCTGTCTAACAATTCTCGCGCCGTAGCCTCATCTCCAGAACAAAGACTTAGCCATGCCCTTAAAACCATAAATCTACTTAGAGAAGCTTTATCCGATATATCAGCAGATTCTCTGGAAACATAAGCAAGAGCCTCCTTATACCTCCTATCCAAGCCCATAAGCAGAGCAAGATTATACACAGCCTCAGACCTGTACAAAGAAGTATTCCAGTCATATTCCTGTAAAACTCTTATAGCATCTTTTATTTTTCCCTCGTGAGAAAAAAGCACTGTTGTAAAAAGCACATACCAATCCCTCTCCACAAAAGCAGCACGACTTTTCTCAAGAAGCAGAGAAAGCTCATCCCACATTTTATGACTTGTGAAAAACCATGCAGAATACTTGATAAGCCTCTCATCATGGGGATACCTCCTTACAAGCTCCCACAAACGAGAACGTACAGCATCCTGCCCCATAGACTGCGATGCAAAAACATTGAGCAGAAGAGCAGGAAAAGCATTATCCCCGTACTTTGCTGCAAGCTCCTGAGCAGCGTTCTCCTTACCCGTAATGAGCATGAGCCTTATCTTATCTGATACAAGATCTATGCTTTCTCCGTAACGCAGAAAAGCATCATCCAAAACAGCCTCAGCTTTATCATAATCTCCTATACTATCATAATAATGGATAAGATTATGATACGGAAGATAAGAGTACTCAGGCACAATATTTATAACATGCTCATACAGCCTTACCCCCTGCAGGGGCTGCCCAGACAGAAAAAAAGAATCAGCTACCATAAGCAATCTTTCGGGAGAAGGCACAGTAAGAAAAGAATCCGAATGCTCTATCACCTCAGAATATGCACCGACATCATAAAGAAGATAAACCATAAGAGCTGATGCCAGATTATTACCACTAACAGAAGACAAAACAGAAAGGGCCTTTGTCATTTCCCCTCTTCTTAACATAAGAAGAACGGACATCATATACATGCCGGCATCATCATACCTATGGGCAATATCAAGATACACATCAGGATCGGACAAAAAAGGCAATAAGCCAGAAAACTTCTCTACATAAGCAAGAGAAAAAGCAGAAGGAGAAGAACGCACCATATCCTTCCACAAATGCAATAAGACGGATCTTCCAGCATAAGAAGAAAGATATGGCCTAGCAATCTCAAATGCTTTTCTCACATATCCTTCTCTTCTATATCCCTCTATAAGGAAAAGTCTTATACCCAGATTTCCGGGAAAAAAAGACAAAGCCTCTGCACCCAGCTCTGTAAGAACATCATAAGAACCAGAAAGCTCCCCCAGCAAAAAGGCCCTCTTCTCAACTCTAAGCCAATCTTCTGCCGTAAAAATGCTATCCTTATCTATGTTAATAAGAAGAGACTTTGCAAGGGGAACATTCTTTAAAGAAATAGCTACATCACATTTTTTTAAATACTCATCGAGTGCGGCTTTTTTTTTTGCTCTGGAGCTGTCAGTCCATACCCACAAAACAAAGATAAAAGAAACAATAAGAGCAAACAAAAAAAAGACTATAGCCGCAAGACGTTTTTTCATTCCCTATTGATTTCCTTTACAAGTGCATCCAGTATACCATTGACAAATCTGTAAGAATCCTTTCCTGAGAACTCCTTAGCTATCTCAAGAGCCTCATCTATTACGACACGCGGAGGAATATCTTTAAGAAACATAAGCTGATACACACTCATCCGGAGGATTGCTCTGTCAGCAAAAGCGATTCTATCAAAATCCCATTTTTCAAGATGATCGGCTATCATATCGTCAATATCATCTATGTTTTCAATCGTGCCGGAAACAATAAGCCGTGCAAAATCACAAGCCTCCGCAGGCGGTTTTTTATCCGCCCACGGAAACGTAAAAAGAATATCCACATCAGTATTGGATGCATCCCAAGCATACAAAGCCTGAAAAGCAAGTATTCTGCCTTTTCTCCGCAACCCCATATTATAAGCTCTACCAGTTAAGATTATTATCGTACACAGATACAGTGGCCTTATCCCTGAGTTCCTTTACAAGGTCCTCTATGGCTTTCTTATATGCAGCCTGCTTTCTCTGCAAGATAATTGCATTTTTTACATTATCGTACACTTTTTGCCCAGAACCAGGTATAACATCATTCAGTCCAAGCAGCTTGGGATCACTGTGAGTTTTCACAACTACTATATGATATCCTACTTCAGACTCTATCACATCGCTCACAGTATTGACCTTGATAGAGAAAACCTTATCAAAAAAGCTCTGCCCCAGAAGATTTATTCTCTGTGCATCGGTGCGAAACAAAGTTCCCACATTACCCTTGTTATAACGAGAATTTTGATCATCAGAATACTTCTCTACAGAGTCTTCAAATTTTTTAACACTGTTTCCTATTTCTTTTTTGATATCGACAGCTCTGTTATAAGCCTTCTTTTTCGCCTCATCGGATAGTCCCCTTGTATCAATAAAAATATGAGAATATTCTATGCTTTCCGGAACAGTAAATTTCTGAATATTCTGGTTATACATAGTATTTATCTCATCATTTGTAGGCATATCAACAGAGTTTATCTGCTGTCCCTTAACCTGCATAATATACTTCTCGGATATAAGCTGTCTCCTTATCTTGGAAACAAATTCATCCCAACTCATACCCAGCTGCTGTGCAATAAGTTGTTTAAACTGCTCGTCTGGGATATTAGCTCCAAGCTGAGCCTTATAGGAATCTACAGCTTTCTTAACATCATCGTCACTTACCGTAACATAAGCATTCTCCGCAGCCTGAGCAATGAGAACCTCACCAATCCTTGCATCAAGCATCTTTTTCTTTTCATCAAGACTCAACTTTCTCTTAAGCTGTGACTCAAGAAGTTCAACATCCTCTTTAAACTGTTTCTGAGTTACAACCTCTGTCTTATACAGCTTAATCCGTGCTACTGGAGCATCAAGGACCTGTGCTGACAAAATAGAAGCGGAAACTAGTAAAAAAGCAATAACCTTTGCATATTTCATGCCGGTTCCTCCTGTAATAACTTTCTCTGTAATCTCGAAAAACCCGAAAGATTACCGTTTAAAGCAGAAGCCCGTTTAAGATAATAACGTGCAACCGCCGTATTATCAGTCTTTATGGCAAAATCTGCCATACGCTTACAAAACAAAAACTCATCCCTGTCGGAAAGACAACCCAGAGACAAGAGCTCTTCAATATACATCATAGCAAGTTCAATATCCATATCAGACTGAGTTATAAGCATCTTCTTTAGTCTCAAAATAACCTCATCAAAAAAATGTCTAAAATAAGGCTTCTGCTTCTCCATAGCAGAAAGGCGGAGTAGATGGTTGACAGCCTCGGCCGGCTCTGCTCTTTTCTCATAAGCCTCAGCTATAAGAAAAAGGCAGTCCATGGCATCTTCCCTGTCCAGATATGCCTCAACGGAAAACCCATCCATTCTCAAAGATTCATAAAGACCTATAGCATCATCATCTCTATCATGCAAAAGGTCAAAGAAAACCAGCTTAGCCTGACTCTCCAGATCATCCCGACGATTCTGTAAAAACTCACGGTAATCAAAAACATAAGTCTTCTTTCTTCTAAAAACAGCAAGATGCCTGTCATACTCCTCACGCTTGTAAGGGTCTGAGAGCACCTCATAAGCCATAAGAAGCCTGCGCATAGCATCCAGGTCATCATCCGTAGGGTTGGACATGGTATCTGGGTGCATATCCTTTGCTTTGCGTCTAAAAGCTTTCTTTATATCTGACAGAGAAGCATCCTGTTCTATTCCAAGAAGTTCATAATAACTTTCAAACATCTCTCTACCATTAAGAAATATTGCTGCCACCTATATGCAGACTCTTGCCTATATAAGCCGCCTCCTCAGCAGAAGAAACAATGCCAGAATTTTTTATATATAGCCCCTCATGCTCCATCGCAGACATAACCGCAAGCAACGCCTTGGAAGCAAAACTTCTCTTGGGCACAAAAGCAAAACACCTCTTACCTGCAATATGGCCGCAGGAAGAAAGAAACTTCTTAAGCTTATCAGAAACCTTGGGCTTAAAAAAACCGGAAGTAGCAGCACCCAGTACGATATAATTATAAGACGTCAATTTTTTCTCGTAATCCGTCTCAATATCAATCACATCAGCAATATGTCCCTGCTCACCAAGCCCTCTGGAAAATCCCTGAGCAATATCAAGAAACTTCTCTTTTGCACCACCTGCAAAAAAAACAACAGCCACTCTCATAAGTTACCTCCAAGTTATGATACCCTGTTTTTTTATAACATTCAATATAAACAAAAATTACAAAAAAAATTAAATTTATACCGAACGTAGTCCCTGCGCGTCACAGAGCAAAATAAATAATAGCGCAGGGACTCCTGCCTTCGGCATAACCTTCCCGGCTAGTGCCAGAGGCAGCATTTTGACGCTGATGCGTCAAAATGCGTTCGGTTTATTGTTTTTATTTTCCTGCAAGAAAAGATATTATCTTATCAAGAACTGTTCCAGAATCCTCCGAGAGCACAGCAGCTTTTTTCTCCTGCCCTTGCTCAGAAACAGGTTTTGCGATCAGCATATCGCCTTTGTTAACCATATCAAATATGGAGGAAATCGTAAGCTGCCCCTCTGAGACTATATCACTTAATGCAGTGATTTTTACTGTACCAAGAATATCGCTCTCTTTGTAATTGTACTTGCCGCTTGCAGGATCTATTGTAACCTTCTCGGGGTCAAGAACTATAAACTCAGTATCGACTTCGAGGCCGCTTGACGCTCCAGCATTGATGAGCACTTTGTCAAATTTTCTCTCAGCGATTGTTGCATAAAACGGCAATGCACCTATGAGCTCTTCTCCAAGCCGAGTTACGGCAGAAAAGACACGGTCGTTTCCAGATTTTCTTATGTCAAACTGTGCTACAAGACGTCCACTTTGTGCATGGTAGAGTTTATAGGCAAGAGAAAAAAAACGCTCTGTTTCATTAGCTTCTATAAGCGCAAAGAAAGCTACACCTTGTGCGCGGGCTGACTCAAAAGCTTTTTCCCAATCGTAATATATTGCATTATCAGCGATAAGATTGATGCGTCTATCCTGCTGACAGGTAAAAGAAAGGGCATCCATAACAGCTGGACCTGCAAAGGGATGTGTGGTAAAGATAGAGTTTTCCGATAGTGCAACAAAAACAGAAACAGAGGGCGGCTCTATAGTAAATATATCACTGCTCCAACGGGAGGAAACATCGTCGGACAACGTTATATCTGCTACCTCCTTTAGGTCTGCAACCTCTTTGCTGTATCCTAACGACAGAAGAAAATTAAGTCTGTCAGCATAACGGTTTAAAAATCCCCTTTCTCGGAGCATAACAGCAAAATCAAGGTTAGCATCTATATCAACAGGAAAAAGTCTAAGTCCGTATCTATATTGCATAAAAGCCTTATCGCTAAGAAATTTTTCTTTATAGGCTTTTGCAGAAGAAAAATGATAATCTGCAAGGCGTTTTCTAAGCTCATCTTTTATATCAAGGCTCTCTGTTGCAAGCATCTCAAGATAGAACCTTGCAAGCTCATCATCAGGTTTTATCTCAACAAGCCTTGACAACGACCTTATTGCAGATTTTTTATCTCCTTTTTTTGCCTTTGCCATTGCATCAAGATACCATGTTGATGGGCTGTCCGGAGACATCCCTATAAGCTCGGAGATAGTCTTAATTGCATCATCATAGTTTTTTCTCGCAATCTGCGCGGTTGCAAGAAAGACAAGAGCTTGCTGAGACTTGTTATCTATGCTTAGAGCATCTCTTGCATGATCTTCCAGATTCTTCCAGTCTTTTCTCTTAGCTGCATACTCTGCCGCAAGAAGATATATATCCACATCAAGAGGATATAATCGGAGCGCTGCATCAAGATATTTTTTTGCACTCTCGTAATCTCCGCTATAATCATATAGTATTGCAAGCGATGCAAGAACCCCCCTATGCTCAGGGAATATTCTCAAAGCATCCTGATAACGCATGAGAGCATAAGAAAAATCCCCCTTTGCTATCGAGAGCTCAGCTTCTGCAAGAAGTGCCTCTGGATTCTTGGGTTCAAGACGCTTGACCTTCTCTATAAGAGAAGCCGCCTCATCAAGCTTCCCTAAAAGCATCATGATACGCGCATTAAGCAGAAGAAACGGAACCGAAAAAGGATTTATATCCCGTGCTTTAGAAGCATAGAACAATGCTGTTTTATAGTCTCTTAAAGCAACATAGCAGTCAGCAAGACCCGCATAAGCATCCGCATAAAAACGATTCTGCTCTATTGCCTTCTTATAATCTGTTATAGCCGCATAATAATCTTCTTTTACATAGTGAGCATACGCAGAAGAAAAAAACTCGGGGGCAGACAAAGCATTCTGAGAAAAAACTCTTATGGTAAGAATAAATAGCATCAATAATGTGGCCTTTTTTGCCCCCACAGACTCACTCCTTATCGGAAACTCTCTCGCCTTTCTTATAATCTTCCGGCAGAACAATTTTGACCCTTTTTATCTTATGGCCTTCTACATCCTGTACAATAAATATTATACCATTATATTCTACCTTCTCATACCTTACCGGTATCTTCCCCAAAAGTTCAAAAACAAAACCGCCAAGAGTATCTATGTCAGGGCTGTCAATCTCAATACCAATTGCATCCTCCAACTCTTCCAGATTGATTCTTCCATCACAGAGGAAGGTTCTGCTATCAAGCTCTACAAACTCTTCCTCCTCATTATCAAACTCATCCAATATATCTCCTACTATTTCCTCAATTATGTCCTCAAGACACACTATACCGGAGACTCCACCGTACTCATCCACAGCAATAGCAATATGAACCCGTTTTTTCTTCATCTCGCGCAAAAGAGCATCAAGCCTCTTACTGTCCGGTATAAAATATGGAGCTCTTATGATTTTCTTGAGATCTATATCCTGTTTTTTTACAAGCATTCTCAGGACATCTTTAACATACAGGATACCAACCACATTATCTATTGTGTTTTCAAATACAGGAACGCGCGAATGCCCACAATCCGCAAGGACCTCCAAGATTTCATCCAGGGGAGTAGAAAGATCTATAAACACAACATCTATCCTGGGAACCATCACCTCTTTTACAGTCGTTTCAGACAGCTCCTCAATACCCTTTATCATATCCTGTTTCTGCTTTTCCGCTTCCGTATTTTCCATTGTAGCGGAATACTTTTTCTTAAAAAAAGGCCAAAAAGAATGTTTACTACCTGATTTCAAATTCAAACTCCTCCCTAACGCAGGACAATATTTTTTCCTGTAAGACAAGCATATCTTCTACAGGCTCATTGGTTTTGTGGTCCATACCTGCAAGATGCAAAATTCCATGAACAATAACCCTCTCCATTTCTTCCCAAGGAGGGACAGAAAATGTCTCAGCATTCCTCATAACTGCAAAAGGAGATATTACAAGGTCCCCCTCAATACAGGTTGTAGGCTCAGAAAGAGGCGCTTCTACATTACCAGAGGGAAAAGACAGAACATCCGTTGCATAATCCTTATTTCTGTAAGTTTTATTGAGTTCCCTTATAAAAGTATCGGAAGAAAACACAAGGGACATAGAGCACTCTTCTATATTTAAACGGTCCAAAACAGAGAGGACAAAAGCTATAAGAGACTCCCCCCACTTCTGTGGAACCATATCCTGCCAGACGAGAACTATGTCGGGCTTTAAAGAATCGTCACTTTCCATCCGGATACTCTATCCTCTTATGATAATTGGCAGCAAGAAATCTTACAAATACTTTTTCTATAGTCGCAATATCCTTCATAGTCAGAGGAGAATTATCAAGCTGACCGGATTTCATCTTTTCCATAATGAGAGAGTGTACACGTTTTTCCAAAGCCGGCAAAGATGGCTTTGCCAAAGCCCGTACACCTGCTTCCACCGTATCGGCAAGCATTACCACTGCGGCTTCTTTTGATGCCGGCCTGTCCCCGGAATACGAAAAATCCTCCTCCAGTACAGAGCTGCCATTTTTTTTTGCTTCTTCGTAAAAAAAACGGATAACAGCATCACCATGATGCTGAGCTATTATATCCACAACAGCACGAGGGAAACCCATCTTAAGAGCCATCTCAACCCCGCGTCTGGCATGCGCCTTTATCACCGCACTGGAAAGAGAGGGATTAAGATCATCGTGCTTATTGGATTTTGTCTGGTTTTCTACAAAGTATTCCGGCTGTTCTATCTTTCCTATATCGTGATAATAGGCACCTACCCTAGCAAGGAGGCCATTAGCACCTATTGCTTCACATGCAGCCTCAGAAAGCTGGGCAACCATAAGACTATGGCTGTATGTGCCAGGAGCTGCACTCAACATACGCTTAAGAACAGGCGTATTGATATCAGAAAGCTCAAGAAGTCTAAACCTTGTAGGCGCATTTAACACGTGTTCTGCAACAGGCAAAATCATAACAACAAGCATACCAGAAAAAAATATATTGGCGGAAGCAAGGAAAAGAGAATTAAGTACAGAATCTCCGCCAGATGAAATAATAAGCATAATAGCAGCAAGAGGAATAACAGATAGAATAACATAAAGGGTAGCCTTGAGGAGATCTATGCGGGAACGAACATTGTTTACAAGAATAAAAGAAAAAAGACCGCAAAAAAGGATAAAAAGAAAAGAAACCATTTCAAAATCCATAACAGGAAGAAAGAACAGAGAAGAAGCTAAAACCAATCTTAATCCAGCTTCCCTGTCAAAGAAAACAGACATAAAAAATCCCATTATAGAAAGAGGAATAAAGAAACCAATATTGGAAACAGAATCTGAAAAGAAACTATAAGCCAAAAATGTAATGACAAGAACAATCAAAACCAATATATATAGAAGATAAATATAAGAATCCTCACACTTAAGGCCGGTACCAAAACCGGAAAAAATAAGTAGATAAGCAGAAAACCCAACAAAAACAAGGAACAGAGATTCCCAGAAAAAACTATGATTCTGAGGAAGGGCGGAAGCAGTCTCAAGAAGTCTCAGAGTATCCACCTGTTTCTGAGAAAGAACAAACCCCTTTCTGACAATCACATCTCCTTTTTTAAACTCCTTAACAACAGGCTCTACAGATTTTAAGACAGAATCCTTTTTCTGAGAGGTAAGAGAGGCATCAAAAAAAACAGTAGGCTGGAGAAACCTGGAAGCAACAATCCTGAGACCTTCCAGCCCCATATCACCAAGAGAATATCTTTTTGCAAGAGAAATAAGATACTCATCTATGTTTTCTATTGTAAGCATATCGGAAAACGCTACGGTTTTTGCATCGCCATCACTGGCTCTGAGTTCCAGAACACCAGAGTAACCCATGCTGTCCCTATCCGCAGGCAGATTTAGATAACCACTATTAAGAACTCTATTTACAAGCACATCAACAGCCTTAAGCCATCCGGCCTTTGTAGAAGCAGAAAAAACAGGCTTAAATTCTTCCTCAGAAAAAAGCCTGGGAAGAGCAGTCTGCATTTTTAAAAAAGCCGCATCAAAACTCATAGAAGGAATAGACTCAAAAACAGCACGCAAAGCATTGTATCGTGTACGCAACTCGTCGGTTACTGTCTTGTCTTCCACAAAAACAGGAGGAACAAGCTTGTCCGTGGCACTGAGCTTAAGATCAGTTGCCTCCCTGTCCAAGACAGATACATCCCTATCAAGAACAACATCCCTATCCGCGACCTTACCAGCCTCAAAGCTATCATAAGATGGCCTGTCAAGAATCTTAACAATCCGTAGACCACCCAACTGAACAAGAACAAGCACAAAATATAAAAACACAAAAAAAAGCTCTCGTGCATGCTTTTTAAAAAAAGAAAAAATAAAATAAAAATAAAAAGGACTAGACTTCTCTTTCATAAGCCTCGATTATCTTCTTTACAAGAGGATGACGCACAACATCATCACGGGAAAAATAACAAAAACAAATTTCATCTATACCAGATAAAATTTTCTCCGCATGGACCAATCCTGAGCGGGAAACATCAGGCAAATCCACCTGAGTAACATCACCCGTGATAACAGCACGAGAATTCTGCCCAAGCCTGGTAAGGAACATCTTCATCTGTTCTTTTGTGGTATTCTGAGCCTCATCCAGAATAATAAAGCTGTTATCCAGGCTCCTGCCCCTCATATACGCGAGAGGGATAATCTCCACCATTCTTTGCTCCTCAAGTCTCTGATAAGCCTCAGGAGAAATAAGAGCATCTATGGCATCATAGAGAGGTTTAAGATACGGATTGATTTTCTGCGCAAGATCTCCTGGTAAAAATCCCAGCCTCTCTCCCGCCTCAACAACAGGCCTTGTCAAAACCAGTTTTCTTATGCGCCGTGCCATAAGCTCCTCTAAAGCCATGGCAACAGCAAGAAAAGTTTTGCCCGTACCTGCAGGTCCTATAGAAAAAACCATAGGATAACGCCTGACAGCCTCAAGATAAACAGCCTGAGAATAGGACTTAGGGAAAACCCTAGACTTGGAGCCTGGAATAGCAACAGAAACATTTTTGAGAATAGAAAGCTCTCTGCCATTAAAAGCAGAATCAAAAAGAGACTCAATAAAATGCCTACCCGGCAAATGCCCGCGTTTTATATGGTAAATAAGCTCATCCACAACACGCTTAAAAACATCAACCTTAAACTCATCATTGGAAAAAACAATAAGCTCGTTTCCCCTGCACCGCACAGGCTCGCCCAGAAGGGATTCAAAGAGCACAAGATTACGATCCTGCGGACCGCAAAGCGCAGAAAGAACATCCCCACTGGAAACAACAACAGAATGACCATTAGACGCATCGGTAACCATTAACAAAAATACTAGTGCCAACAGCCAATACCGTCAAGATAGAAAAAAGCCCATACTACAATAAAATTTATACCGAACGGGCTTATACGCAAAAAAGTCAAAAAAATAGGAAAAATGCGTATAAGCCCTGCCTGCGGCATACAGGCAAAGAAAGCTGTCAAAACCAATCCATAACAGAAGGAAAATCAGGCTTGTAAATCATAAGCACAAAGACAATAAAAAGAGGCAACACGCCAGAAAGAGAAATAAAGAGCCTCCTTTTAAGAAGATTCATAAAATCAGGAGGAATATCAGCGATAGAAGAAGAAAGTCTCTCTAGACCGTCCCTTATCTTATATTGGGAAGGAATATCGCTCACAATCCATACAAGACCAGAAAAAATAAAAAGTAAAAAAGAAAGAGAAAGCCAGCCAGAACTCCATATACCTCCATTACCATAGCCAAGAAGAATACCTGAACTTACGGCAAGAATTATCATTGGAGAAGAAAAATGCGCATCCAGCCAAGTAACAGTTTTATAAGTATGCACAATTACTTCTTTATTTTTGGAAGAAAGGCTTCTCGCTTCCCAAAAGATACCCACAACAGCATTGACAAAAAAAAGCATGACTGTAAGAACATGTAAAAAAAGAATATGATTATAATATGCAGGAGTAAGCATTATATTCTCAAGAAAATCTGGAAAAAGAATAGCTGCAAAAATCATAAGTCCCATAAAACCCAAAGCTACAAACAACACTATCCTAGTATTCATAAGCCTCTCCAAATAATAAAATTGCTGATATTTATTTTATTAATTATACTAAGACTATGACAACCAAGAAAGCAATTATTATTATCATACCAGCAATAGTGTTGGTATTTTTCTTGACTGTAAAAAACGCAACAAAAACTCTTCCATGGCCTGATGCTCCGCTCTACCCTCAGCTTATGGAGTATAAACCTCTGCAACTTAATATGGATGAAAAAAAAAATAATGGAACTAATAGAAGGTCATTATGCACACTATGATGTGGTGTCGTATGAAGACCTGACAACTCCATTGCCTATGAGGACGTTTATAGTCTCTTATGGATTCACAGACTTTTACATAAAAGATGACAAACTGTATCAGAAAGACAGATTTATCCATGCAAAACAGATTCTCAATCAGCATTTCACCACTTCCCAAATGTCGGATCTTTCAACAAGTGCAATTGAATCCAAAGAAACAGAAGTAAAACTAAGATATACGGATGGGAAATGGATTATATACAGACCTGCAACTCCAACATTGATAGGAATTGACAGAGATCCGGAGCTACCATTGCCTGCAGTTAAGGACGGTCTTATATTTACAGATCCAGATAATGATGGCAAGCCAGGAGTAACAGTAGCGCTCAACATATCCGGTCTTATAAAAGCTGAGATATATATAGCGAGAAGAGAGATATTTCAGTATTATATAACAGTATACTCCCGGGATTTTCTTTCAGGTTATGTCAATGACTTGTCAGAGCAGATTATAATAGGTGCTTCCCATACTTTCCTCGCAGTTCCGTCAAACAACACTCAGCATCCCGACCCTAGCATGAACCCTATTATTTTAAGACGAGTAAGCAAGTCTATTGATACATGGGAAGAGCTCCAGGCTGTAAGAGACGAGCTTTTTCCGCCGGAACCGGCTTTTTAATAAGACAAATTCCTGGCATAAGTAAAAAAAACATCCAGTTTTGTTTTTCTTTTTGCCGGAGGCAGGAGGGACAGCGCTATTAATGCTTTGGCTTTATTAGTCGCTGTCCCGACGTTCGGTATAAAATAAAAATTTTTATTCTCTCTTATGGTTTTTATAGAGGATTCTGTTTATAAGGTCAGGTCCTTTTATTGTCAGCAATATAGATAGGATCGCCCATACAGGCATATAGATGAATGTCTCTATATGATAGTTGCTAAGAGCAAGATAACTTATTATTGAAGATAAGATTATATATCCAGCAAGCATGGATAAAAAGGCAAGTCGCCTGTGTTTTATATTTTTTATCAAAAAGTCACAATCATATGCCAGACGGGGAATAAAAAACAGGCTTACGCTGAGAACCACGGGGTGCACAAAGAGGTAATAGGCACCAAGCCAGCGTATGTTGAGCAGTAACTCTATGAGAGAAAATGCCCAGAGATAACCTGCGGAAAACCAAAGGGATTGGAGGTATCTCACCTTGCCTATGCCCCATTTTTTGCTGAGAAAAAGGAGATATAAGGCAAGAATGGTAAGTGGAAAACCAAGAGAGACTAGACCCTCTCTTATATACAGGCCCATTCCGTAATAGGATGCGGATAACAGGTCTTTTACAAACATGTATATGAGTATTGCCGGGATGGCGAGTATTATGCCGCGTAGGAATCTAAACAATCCCTCTTTACTCTCTATTATTACACCGGCTATACTTAACAAAATAAATAATAAAATGGGAACGGCTCCAATAGCAAATAATACCATGGGTCAATTACAACACATTTTACTTCAAGGTGCAAGCGGAGAAAATAAAATGGCTAGAGAAAAAAGAAGATACGATGACAATAAAGGAATAGGTCTTGTAAGTCCTGAGGATTTTACCTTTGGGAATAACGGTGACGGACTCATTTTGCAGAGCGGGAAGGTTCTTGCACCGGTCAATATACGATACGAGACATACGGAGAGTTAAATAAAGATAAAAGCAATGCAATCCTAATTTTGCATGCTTTCTCAGGAGATGCACATGTGGCCGGTTTTCATAATCCAGATGACAGCTCTCCGGGATGGTGGGACAGCATGGTGGGTCCTGGAAAGGCTTTTGATACCAATAAGTATTTTATCATTTGCTCCAATGTGATAGGTGGGTGCCAAGGGTCAACAGGCCCATCTTCTCTCAATCCAGAGACAGGAAAACCCTATGCCATGGATTTTCCTGTTATAACCATAGATGATATGGTTAATGCTCAGGTAAGGCTGATAGATTACCTGGGAATCGACCGTCTTCTTGCAGTTGCAGGGGGTTCAATGGGAGGAATGCAGGCACTGGAGTGGGCAACAGCTCACAGTGAGAGAGTACAGTCCGCTCTTGTGCTTGCATCTACCTCAAGGCTCACAGCACAAGGCATAGCTTTTGATGCAGTGGGAAGAAATGCCATAATGTCCGATCCCAACTGGAACAATGGAAACTATTATGGCAGAGCTGTTCCTTCAAGAGGGTTGGCTATTGCAAGAATGATAGGGCATATAACATATCTTTCGGACGAATCAATGCACAAGAAGTTTGGCAGAAGATTACAAAATAAAGAAAACTACGAATATGATTTTAACGACCAATTTAGCGTGGAAAGCTACCTAGAATACCAAGGAGACAAGTTTGTAGAAAGATTTGATGCAAATACATACATATATCTTACCAAAGCAATGGATTATTTTGACCTGAGCGAAAAATACGGGAGTCTGACTTATGCATTTAAAAAAACAAACGCTAGGTTTCTTGTCGTATCTTTTAGCACGGACTGGCTGTATCCTCCTTATCAGTCCAAGGAGATTGTCTTTGCGCTTATGAAAAATTCCAAGGACGTTACTTATGTCAATATCAATTGTCCTTACGGGCATGATTCTTTCTTACTTGAGACAGAGAGGCAGACTCCACTTATAGCTTCTTTTCTGGAAAGTGTATACAGGAGTATAAGATGAGCACGGATAAAAATCTCAACGGATATAAATCATCACCTCATATTTTTAAAGAGATTGTTGACCTCATAGACGAAGGCTCAAGAGTACTGGATCTTGGCTGCGGTTCTGGAGAATTGCTGTCAATGCTTAAGGAAAAAAAGAAAGTATATGCAACAGGTGTGGATATAGAAGAGAAAATGGTTCTCAACTGCATTCAAAGGGGATTAAGCGTTTTTCAAGGCGACTTGGACGAGGGATTAAAAGATTATGAAACAGGAAGTTACGATTATGTAATTCTCAGCCATACTCTGCAGGTAGTAAAAAGGCCCAAAGAGCTTCTTATAGAAATGCTCAGAGTGGGTAAAAAAGCAATAGTAAATTTCCCCAATTTTGGTTATATGGGAATAAGACTGCAACTCCTTTTTAAAGGCAGAATGCCTGTTACCAAGGGGCTACCCTATTCGTGGTATGACACGCCCAATATTCATCTGTGTACACGTAAGGATTTTATAGAACTCAGCAAAGAAATACATGCAAAAATATTGAAAGAAATCGCATTTAATAACAAACACAGGATAAGAGGGCCACTATTAAACGCAAGAAGTGCGGAAGTATGCTATCTTATAACAAAACAATAAAAAAACTTAACACTGCTGTTCTACGCATGGTTTGACTATTTTCTACAGAGGTGTTATAGTTCTTTTTAACTTATGTATTTTTAGGAGGATGATTGGCTACAAAAGAACTGAGGACCAACGAACAAATCAGGTCCAAGCAGGTAAGACTTATAGATCAAAACGGAGAACAATTAGGGGTAGTAGATATTGATAGAGCCCTTACTATGGCACAAGAAGCAGGACTGGATCTTGTTGAGGTTGCACCTGATGCAAAACCGCCTGTATGCAAGCTTATAAACTATGGCAGATATAAGTTTGAACAGGAAAAAAAGCAGAAGGAAGCCAAAAAAAAGCAAAAGCAGACTAAGCTCAAAGAAATAAGGATGCAGCCCAAGATTGATACCCATGACCTTCAGTTTAAAACCAAGCATGTAAAAGAATTTCTTGATGCAGGTAATAAGGTAAAGGTTACCGTGAGGTTCAGGGGTAGAGAGCTTGCTCATACAGAAATTGGCAGAAATGTCCTTGAGAAGATAATAGAACTTCTCGGGGATGGATATACAGTGGAACGAGCTCCAAGCATGGAAGGACGGTTTATGTCCATGGTGCTCTCCCCAAAATCAAAAAAATGAGAGGTTGCTATGCCCAAGATAAAAACAAGAAAAAGCGTTGCCAAGAGATTTAAGGTTACAGGTTCCGGTAAGGTAAAATACAAAAAGCAGAACCTGAGACACATCTTGACAAAAAAGAACAAAAAAAGAAAAAGACACCTAAGAAAAGCAGGTGTTCTTCCCAAGATGGAAGAGCGAAGGGTACATTCTCTTCTACCTTATGCTTAACATAATTTCAAGGAGTAAAAGATGCCTAGAGCAGTAGACGGTACAAGAAGAAAAGATAGAAGAAAAAAGATTCTGGACCATGCAAAAGGATTCTGGGGCAGACGAAAGTCTAACTTTAGAGCTGCCAAAGATTCTGTTTCAAAGGCTCTAATGTATGCCTATAGAGATCGCAGGGCAAAAAAGAGGGAGTTTAGAAAATTGTGGATTGCAAGGATATCTGCTGCATGCCGTGCAGAGGGTATTTCCTACTCCAGATTTATAAACGGCCTCAATAAGGCAAACATTACGATAAACAGAAAAGTTCTATCCAATATGGCAATAGAAGATCCTGCTGCTTTTAAGCAGCTTGTAGAAAAGGCAAAATCAAGTCTGGAGGCTTAGATGTTGACAGTGGAGCAGATCCGTCAGCTTGAAGAAAAAGTTAGGAAGATGGTCGAGTTTATAGGCAAGCTCAAGTCGGAAAATGCATCTCTAAAAGAAAGGCTTTCTAACAGTATAGAGAGAATAGAAAATCTTGAAGAGCTGTTAAAAAAATATAAAGAAAGTCAGCAAGAAATAGAAGAAGGCATTTTATCGACTCTCGATCATCTTAACCAAATAGAAGATGAAATTATATCTTCAAAAGAAGATTCAAGCGGTTCTGCTCCTCTGCATGATGCATCCGGAGAATCCACTATAGAAGCAGTAAGTAATTTTGCAGAAGAAAAGGAACAGCATACAGATACACCCAAAGGTGAAGATACCGCTAAAGAACCCGATAACAACGATCTCTTTGTGGATGAAAATAATTCCGAATCAGAAGAAAAAAATGGAGATATTCCAGCCCCCCCTCCTTCGTCTCAGTTGGACATCTTCTGACATCGGAAAACAAGATGGAACGTTCCATAGATGTAAATATACTGGGAACATCTTTTAAAATAAAAACAGATGAAAATCCTGAGTACGTAAAGAGTGTATTGGAGCTCTATAAAAACAAGGTAGAACATATCAAGACTACACTGGATATAGATGAACCCATAAAAATAGCTATACTTAGCGGCATAATGCTTGCAGATGAGCTTATGCAAAAAGACACGGAATACAGCAAAAAGCTTAGGAAAAATACAGAAGAAATAGAACAGATAGCAGAAAAACTAATAAAAGAAATCGACCAGGCTCTTTCGTAAAATGCAGATAAGAAAACTTGACAAAGACAATATAAAGTTCCATAGTAGAAATATAACTTATGGCAATAGTAACCAGTCAACAAATAATAAGATATTATAACCAGTTTAAACAAATCGAAGTAACTTTTAATAAAAATATAACTTCTGCAATAGGATTTCTACCCAGAGAAAGCTATCTTAAATGTGGTGATGATCATTGGCCATGTATCGTATATTCTATATCAATGACTGGTGCAAAGGTCATAGTAAATAACAAGATAAAATTTTCCGAGAAACTTAAGGCAACAAATAATCTCGTAAATCTTCGTTTAAGTTTTGAACAAAAAGAAAACTCACAGCCCATAACATTCTTTGTTTCCAGCAAGGTGGTGGGCTCAACTCCGTATGGCCAAGAAAATCCGACAGTAAGTTTTCTTACCCTAGAATATACACACAGGCCTCCTGATACACTTATAGAGACACTCGGCACCCTATTGGAAGCAAGCATAACTGCACACAAAAGAAAAGAACAGAGAATAGTGATTAATGAAAAAATATTACATTATTTAAAGCTAAAAGAAAACAATACACTTATATACATACAAAAGGTTCCCAGAAAGTGCATATTACGGGATCTTTCTTTCTCTGGTGCAAAAGTTATACTCATGGGAGTTGCAAAGTTTCTGTTAAACAAGCAGGTAGAAATAAAAATAGAATTTGAAGATCCTTTGGAACAATTTGTTATTCCTGGTCAAATAGTACGTTATGAACCTGTAGAAGGCAGAAAGGATATAGGGGCTTTTGCCATACATTTTGATGAAAAAGCTATTCCATTGGGATATAAAATGAGGTTAAATGAGTTTTTAAAGTCTTCTATTGCAAAGAACATAGAAACTGCTGGTCCAGATGCAGGAGAAAAAAACTAATCTATAGAATTAAGGTAGAAAAAATGATATCAAGAAATGATCCCCTTGAAAACGTATTTTTTATAAATTTACCAGAAGACCTTGATTACACCATAGGAAACTTCAGGATAGAAGCGGATATCCCTATACCGGTAGAAGCGGCTCCTGGAGAAAATACCATAAAACAGGAAAACCTTTCATGGGAAATGCTTGTATCCGGAATGTTAAAAATAATGGCATATCAACCAGGACATAAACATGCAGATTATTACAGGAAATTTATTTTTGCAGTAAAACCGGATATAGTAGGAGAACTTTCTGAGACAGGGGTTTTTAAGGCAAAACAAAAAGAATTTGATCTTGCAGAAGAAATTTTTCTTGCCCTTACAGGACTAGAACCAGATAATCCAGCACACTTGTTAAATCTGGCAGTATTGTACGAGGAAAGAGCAAAAGTAAATAAAAAGCTGGATAATATTGAAGCTGCAGAAGAATACACAAAGAATGCCTTCTATATGTACAAGAGAATATTTTCTCTCGACAAAGATATACCCAAAGAAGCTTATCTCAATGCCGGTTTTTTCTACTCAGAAAACAACAATTATAGCGAAGCGCTGGAACACTTTAAGCAATATTTAAAACATCAGGATGTAAAACCAGAAATGAAGGAAAAGATAGAAAATCTGGTAAAGCACATAGAAAGAAGCAATTTGGCAGATACTCTATTTGATAAAGCCTACCAAGAGATAATAAACAACAATGAGGAAAAAGGCATACAGCTCATAAAGCAGTTTATCAGAGATAATCCTGACGTTTGGAATGCATGGTTTTTATTAGGCTGGGGATACAGAAGGATAAAGAAATTTGCAGAAGCTGCAGAAGCTTTTGAAAAAGCTAATTTATTAAACCCCAACCACACAGAAACACTAAATGAACTTGCAATATGTTACACAGAGACAAACAGGCTCTCAGAAGCAAAAGATATGCTTTATAGAGCTTTAAAAGACGATAGTGAAAATGTAAAAATAATATCAAATCTTGGGATAATAGCTCTAAAAGAAGGAAATAAAGAAGAAGCCATCAATATGTTTAAAGTTGTGCTGGAGTTTTCTCCGGACGATCCCATTGCAAAGGAATATATAAAAATCCTGGAAAAAAAATAAATTTATTTCAAGTTCTATAAAAATTATACCATCCTTGGACGATATAAAAACAGAGCGTCCTGTGAAGGAAGGAAGATGGACGTTCTCCTTAATCGTAATGTCGGCAAGACTACTTGTGGACATTAGAAAAAAAATGGGCAAGGAAGCCCAAAAACATCATTCATGGAGGATGGTATGATTATCAATCACAACCTAAGTGCAATGTTTGCACAGAGGCAAAACGGCGTAGTGGCCGGAAGCTTGGACAAAAACATCGAGAAACTTTCTTCCGGTCTCAGAATCAACAGAGCCGGCGACGATGCATCCGGGCTTGCAGTATCTGAAAAGATGCGTTCTCAGATAAGAGGACTTAAGCAGGCATCTAAGAACGCTCAGAACGGCATCTCTTTTATTCAGGTAACAGAGGGATATCTGCAGAATACACAGGATATTCTTCAGAGGATAAGAGAGTTAGCAGTTCAGTCTTCTAACGGTATCTACTCGGAAGAAGACAGAATGCAGATACAGGTTGAGGTATCTCAGCTTGTAGATGAGATAGATAGGATAGCTTCTCATGCACAGTTTAACGGTATGAACCTTCTTACAGGCCGTTTTGCCAGAGAAGAAGGTGAGAATGTTATCACAGCAAGCATGTGGTTCCACATCGGCGCTAACATGGATCAGAGAGAGCGTGTATACATAGGCACAATGACAGCAGCAGCGCTTAGTGTTAAGAATGCCGACAACTCCCCTATTTCTCTTGCAAGTCCTGAGGATGCAAACCGTGCAATCGGCGTTGTTGATCTCGCGCTCAAAAAAGTAAGCAAGCAGCGTGCGGATCTGGGTGCATACCAAAATCGTCTTGAGTATGCTACAAAAGGATTGGATATAGGTGCAGAGAATCTGCAGGCAGCAGAGTCAAGAATAAGAGACCTTGATATGGCAGCCGAAATGGTAGAGTATACCAAAAATCAAATTCTCATGCAGTCCAGTAATGCAATGCTTGCTCAGGCTAACACAAAAACACAATCGGTGTTGCAACTTCTCGGATAATGCAGTAAAATATAAATACCTATTGTTCTTTGACAATTACCCTCCAGGGGATTTTGAGGACATTCCGGCATAGCCGGATGTCCTCTTAAACATATTAAAAGAAAAACAGGCTGTAAGCCTGTAAAAAGGCAAGGATGCCTTTTTATATTTTTCAGGGAGGGTCGTATGATCATAAACCACAACATGAGCGCCCTGTATGCCAACAGGACACTCGCAGAACGCGACGTCTCAATGACAAAAAACATTGAGAAACTTTCTTCCGGTCTTAGAATTAACAGAGCCGGAGATGATGCATCAGGTCTTGCTGTATCTGAGAAGCTAAGAAGTCAGATAAGAGGACTTAATCAGGCATCAAGGAATATCCAGAATGCAGTATCCTTTATCCAGACCACAGAGGGATATCTGCAAGAGTCACAGGATATTCTGCACCGTCTTAGAGAGCTTGCAGTACAGTCAGCAAACGGAATCTACACGGATGAAGACCGCCTTCAGATACAGGTTGAGGTATCTCAGCTTGTTGATGAGATCAACAGAATTGCATCTCATGCTCAATTCAACGGTATGAATCTTCTGACAGGCGGATTTGCACAAAATGGTCCAAGAACTCTCAACATACAAGTGGGAGCCAATATGGACCAACAAGAAAGGATTTATATAGGTACAATGACAGCAGATGCTCTTCTCGGAGGTCAGAACGCTGGAGAAGGCGCTCTTGTATCTATAGCTTCCCCTGAGGATGCAAACCGTGCTATAGGTCAGGTAGATACTGCTCTTAAAGTAATATCTAAGCAGAGAGCAGATCTCGGTGCATATCAAAACAGGTTTGAGATGGCATGGAAAGGCGTTTCCGTAGCTGCCGAAAACCTTCAGGCTGCAGAGTCAAGAATAAGAGATGTTGATATGGCATCTGAGATGGTTGACTATGTAAAGAACCAGATACTGACCCAGTCCAACACAGCTATGCTGGCACAAGCTAATATGAAGACTCAGTCAGTATTGCAATTACTTGGTTAATATCCCCTGGAAAGGTACGGGAGGGAGATTAAATCTCCCTCCTTTTGGAGGATATTATGGCAGACATGAAAATTCCTCCGGGAGTACCTGTAACTACACCAGATAATGCAGAAAAAGTGCGGCAACGGGAAAGCTTACCTCCCGTGGAAAGACAGAATAAAAAAGAAATCTCATTAGATAGACAAAATAACTCCGGAGTTAAGATAAAGACTCCTATTCTTTCCAGAAGGCTTAAATATAGTATAGATAGAGAGCTAAATCAGGTTATAGTAAAGGTGATTGATGCAGAAACCGAAAAGATAATAAAGGAGCTTCCCCCGGAAGCATTGCAAAGACTTCATAGGAGAATAAGAGAAGCCGTTGCATTACTTGTAGATGAGGAAGCCTGATGAGCTCAAGGAAAGAAGGGGTCTCCCCGTATGTCGGACATCTCAATACCCGGAGTAAGCAGTAAATATAAGACAGATGAACTCATAAGTAAACTTGTAGAAGCAGAAAAGATACCTCTCACGAGACTTGAAGATACAAAAAAAACTTATGAATCTCAAAAAGAAGCATGGAGAGAGCTTAGTGTTCTAACATCTAAGGTAAGAGAATCCGCTAAAACTCTTTATAGCTTTGAGAATCCCTTTCAGGAAAAAAAAGCTACCAGCTCCGATGAGTCTATTCTTACAGCTACAGCAACAAGAGAAGCAGAAAAGGGATCTTATTCTATAAAGGTCAAGAAGATAGCAACTGCAGATAGATTTCTTTCAGACAGTATAGATAAAGATAGCGAGATCCCAAAAGGAAACTATGTATTCAAAGTGGGAGAAGAGGAAATAAAGTTTTCTTTCTCGGGAGGAAAGATAAAAGACTTTGTTGACAGGATAAACTCCAGAGGTAAAGATCTTGTAAGAGCTTCTCTTATACAACAGACACCAGATAGTCTTGTTCTGCTGATAGAATCAAAAAAAACAGGAAAAAGTAACAAGCTTCTTTTTGATGGCGATGCAAAAAAGCTTGCAGTAGACCTTGGTATAATAAAACCAGTGCCTAATAATTCATATAACTTCGATGCAAAAGCCGACAATATCCAAGCATGGGAATCAAAACTGTCAGATACAGCATATCAAATAGCAGAGAACAGTCTTATAATAAATCCTCAAACAGAATTAAAACTTCCTATAAATCCTTCTATAAATATAACAGACTCAATGGTCATGGAATTGACAATAAATATAGAAGAGATACCGGAAGATAACAACACACCCAGTCCTCCTCCTGGACCTGATTTACCAGAGACAGAAGGAGTTACGCTTGATGATGTAACTGTTGAGGGTGCTCCGGCTGATATACCTCTTCCTTCATGGACACCTCCCCCACCACCTCCAAGGGTAGACGATAATCAAATCTTTTTTTTGCTCAGAAATAACAAGGCAACTCCTCTTCCCGCAATTACAAAGGGTCCGTTTCCCAAGAAAATAACCATTTCCCTTTCAGAATACATGAGCAGCATAGATGGTATAGGAATAAGGAATAAAAACACACATAAAAAGATAGAAGTATCAGATATAAGGATTTATGATCCTGCAGTAAGAGGAGATTATGTTGCAAAGAATCCAATAAGTTCTGCAGACGATGCAGAAATAATCTTAGATGGGATAAGAATGATAAGGGAAAGCAACACAATAGATGATGCTATACCAGGGACAACTCTTGATTTGATCGATGCAAGCGACAAAACCGTAAAACTTAAGATAGAGCCTGATAAAGAAGCAATAAAAGATGCTATTATATCCTTTGTTGGAAGTTATAACAGGCTTATGGCAGATTTAAATATTCTTACCCAGGATAATGAAGATATTATTGCAGAACTGACTTATTTTTCTGATGATGAGAAAGATAAAGCAAAAGAAAATCTCGGTATGTTTAGAGGAGATTCCACACTTACTCAGCTAAAAAGCAAGTTACAGGATATAATGATTAATCCTTATCCCACAAGAGACAACACCCTTAAGCTTCTTGTTCAACTGGGGATATCCAGCAATGCATCAAAACCAGGCACAGGAGGATATGACAGAACAAAGCTCAGAGGGTATCTGGAAATTAACGAAGAAAAACTGGACCAAGCATTAACAGGAGATATACTTGCAATTAAAGATATGTTTGGCAATGATACTGATGGAGATCTCGTGGTTGACAATGGCATAGCCTTTAAAACAGAGGAGCTTTTAAAGGCTCATGCTTCTACAGGAGGTATATACGATATAAGAATAAAAACATTGGATACGCGCATTGCAAGAACCGAAAAAGATATAGAAGATTATAAAGAACACCTTGAAGATTATGAAGCTAGCTTAAAAAGGAAATACGGGATGATGGAAGGTGCACTGGGAGCTTTGGAAAAGAACTCTAAGGCAATTGATAACTTTTCCAATTCCCTTAATAACAAATAATGGAGAAGATGATGCAAATACTTATCAATGACGAAAAAATAGCTTTTTCCCTAGAAAATGAAAAAAACTTAGGGGATATTATAGGTGCCTTGGAAAATTGGCTGGAAAAATCAAAGCTATATATCTCAGAAGTGCTTATCAATGATGATATGGAAATATCTCTGGCTTTCCCTGATGATTGGAAAAATATGGCTATAGAAGAAGTGAATAAAATAGACATAAAAGCCATAACTTTTAGCGAGCTTCAACTTAATACCATATCTTCTCTGGAAGATTATTTTGAGATAATGAATGAGGTTGTAAAGAGAAGAGATATACACCAGCTCGTAGAGCTTGCCGATGATTTTATGTCCTTGGGAGAAGAACTTGTATTGCTCATTCCTGATATTTTTGACAAAGATGACAATATATTAAAAAGGATATTTCTGGAAATAGATATTGCCCACGCAAGTGAAATAAAACAAAATGATTGGGAAAGAATCGAGCATACTATAAATAATATTCTTATAGTAGTTAGAGATAGAAAATTGGAAATAATGTCACCTGTAACAGCTGCAAAAGCTACAGCAGAAGCTATTAACAATATGTTGGAAGATATAAACAATATTTCAGCTCTTCTTCAGACAGGTAAGACGCAGGAAGCAGGTGGAATTCTGCTTGTATTTACCGAATATTTTCAGAAATTGAGCAGAGTTCTTCCTGCTCTTTTTAATGATAATAGAGAAAAGCTCAAAGAAATGCCAACTCTGGTAGGAGATATCAACTCCCTTTTGGAAGAAGTTATAACAGCTTATACAGCAGAAGATTATGTTACCGTGGGTGATGTTTTTGAATACGAAATTGTTCCCAGATTTGAGCAGCTTATAGAATATATAGACCAACTCTAGGTCTTTCCGGAGGGTTTATGCCTTTTTTACCGCTTTTGCGATACGAGTTTGAATTTTTCTCTGAGCCTGATCCTACTGTAAATAGAATTACTCTGATAATTCTTGCTGCGATAATTTTGCTCGTTATCGTTCTGGCACAGCTTAATAGCAGAAAAACAGCAAAAGGGGCAAAGACAGGATATAGCAAATGGCGCTTTAGCAGAAGTGCAAGAAAATTGGGATTTAGCAGTTTTTATATAAAGATTCTTGATAGACTTATAAAAAAATATAATATTCCTAATCCAGATAATCTTCTTCTTAATAATCCTATTCTGGACTCCATCCTGAAGAGGGAAATAACTGAAATAGAAAACGAATCAATACCTGAGACAGAAAAAGATCTGAGGAAACATCATCTCTTTCTTATAAAACAGGTCATAGAGGCTAACAGGCCGCGCCTGGCAAGGACCACTTCTTCCAAATATATAAAGCAGGGTGAAAGCGTAAAAATTCTTATTCCTTCTCAAAATAAGGTATATTCTACAGATGTGCTTGAAAATTCTTCTCAGTATTTAATTTTGCGGGCACCGAGAAATGAGAAAGGGAATATTGTCTATATTCCTCCTGGTACAAGGATAAATATCAGTTTTACAAAATATGAGAATAATCTCTTTTCCGGTAATACTGTTGTACGCGATTTTAAAAAGGATGGACAGTCCAAGATATATGTCGCTCACATAGAAAAGATGCAACAGGTTTTACAGAGAAGACATAAAAGGGCTGAGATTTATGCGCCTTGTTATTACTACCCTGTTTCTATAGTCTCTACGACTTCCAGAAAAAGACAGGCGGTAGTAGATGCTAACAAAAGATTTTCCGGTACCATTATAAATATTTCCGCAGGGGGATGTGGTATAAAAACATTAAATCCTCTAAAAGTGGGGATGCTAGTAAAAATAAATTTTAAAACCGATACGGGTGACAATGTAACGGCTTATGGTAAAATCAGAAGCATAACATTTCAGAAGGGACAGGGAAATGTTATGCATATAATGTTTACAAGCATGACAAAACATCATCTAAATGAAATAAGAGAAATTATATATGACATGCGTCCCCTGAGCTGAGGACCTTGACTAATTTTATAGTTTTAAATTAGATTGTTTTTCATGAAGCTTATAAAAATAGATAGTATAGAAAAAAAAGATCATCCTTTAGATTATAAAAGATATTATAATGCAAAAGCTGTTTTTGAATCTGTAATGGATAGTGTGGAAGAAATTCCTATTCAGATAATGATTGAACATACGCCTTTGGGTCCGACAAAGGTTGATATAGAGCTAAAAACTCATCCCAAGGCTGGCCCTATTCTTATGGCAACAAAACAAATCAAAGAAAAAGTTATGCAGATGGATAAAGAAGGAGTATTTGACTGATACGTTTTCTGTCGTCTTCTCCGGAAGAGTCCATAACAATAGCAAGGAATATTGCAAAATATATTACTCCTCCTCGTGTGATAGCATATAGAGGTGGACTAGGGGCAGGAAAAACTACTTTTACTAGAGGTTTGCTAAGTGGTTGGGGAGCATCGGATATTATACAGAGTCCCACTTTTACTATTATCAAGGAATATTTTGTGGGGTTTCCTGTTTATCATATCGATGCATACAGGTTGTCGTCTGCAGAAGAGCTTGAGTTTATTGGTATAGAGGATATTTTCTACGGAGATGGTATTGCTATTATAGAATGGTCAGAGAAGGTAGAAGATATTTTGCCAGACGACAGGATTGATATTTTTTTTAATATTCCAGATGATTTTAAGCGTGAGATTATTATAGAAGGGCTTGTTATTGATGAAAATCTTGGCGATTGATACTACTACGTCTTTGCTTTCTGTCGCAGCAGGTGACAGAAATAGTTTTTCTATAAGCGAATTATACGGAGGTCTTAGGCATGCGGAGAATTTGCCTTCTGTAGTAGAAAAGGTTTGTTCTAATATGGGGTTGGTTCTACAGGATTTTTCTCTTCTTGGGGTTTGTCTTGGCCCAGGGTCTTTTACTGGTTTGAGAATTGGTCTTGCTTTTATCAAGGGGCTTAGTGCTTCTCTTTCTGTTCCTTTTATAGGGATAAATTCTCTGGATGTATATGCTAGTGCTTGTTCATATATAGATTTGCCTGTTCTTTCTGTCGTTGATGCAAGAAAAAAGCGTTTTTATGCTGCTTTGTACATGTCAGGAGAAAGGATTTCTGATTATCTGGATGCTGATCGAGATGTTCTTTGTTCTCTTATAGAACCTTATAAGCGAGTTTTTCTTACCGGACCGGATGCAGGTATTCTTAAGTATAGGTGGTTTGAAGGTGATGACAGGTTTATACTCTTATCTTCTGTTGTGATGGGTCCAGGGGTTTCTCTTATAAATATGACAGAAAGTGTTTATAAGTCGCATGGTGCTGCTCCTGCCAATACAGAGCCTTTTTACCTGCGGTTGAGTGAGGCGGAGATAGGTATCACGCGGTCCAAAACTATATCTTAGTTTTTACTTTACTATTATAGATGATTGTTCTATCGTTTTTTATGCCGTAGGCAGCACGCGACGCGACAGCGTCAGCGTGCGTTCGGTTTATTTTATTTTTTTGTTTTTTGGGGTTGCTCAAATATTGTATAGATGTTCTCAAGATCAAGGTTGCTGACTGCAGCTGTTTTGTTTTCTTCTTGTATGGCTTTATAAACTTCTTCTCTGTATATTTTAATGTTTTCTGGAGCTTCTATGCCAAGTTTTATGTTGTCGCCTTTTACTTCTACTACTGTGATGGTTATGTTGTCATCTAGGATGATGCTTTCGCCTTTTTTTCTGCTGAGTATTAGCATTATGCGCCTCGTGCTGCTGCCATTTCTTCCAGTATTTTGTGTTTGGTTCTCCATCGCTCATCGGTACTGATTATTTGTCTGGCTTCCTGTGTTCTTTTGTTAATCAGGATGGGGCCCTGCAGGTTAGCTGTCATTTGCTTGTGATCCGCAGGGACAGTCACGATTGCCAGGGTAATCAGTTCTTGCGGATCTTGTATTCCCAGGGCTTCTAGGTCAGTTCTGGATGGTGCCGGCTGATAATCAGGACGGAAAAGGCAGGGGTCTATCAGGAGGAATGCAATCTGGCTGTCTTCCAGTGATTGCAGCAGATAGAAGGGAGGACGGCTGTAGTCTAGAAGGGCATATTCTGTCAGGTTGTCAAAGCCAAGTATAGGTGCAGTAAAGCGTAGTATTTGTCTCTCGTCTATTTCTATTGTACCGTTTGTTTTTGTTTCTATTCTTCTTGTTGCCATGTTACCTCAAAAAATCCAACAGTGTCGGGGGTAGTATTCTTGCAGCTGTAGACAATGCTGCTTTGTGTGTTGTTTCCAATTGTTTAAGTTCTATCATTGCCTTGGAAATGTCAAGGTCTACTTGCTTGGAGTACATTTCTGTTATGTCGGGTATTTTTTTCTGATTGGCAGCATAGGCTATCTCCAATCTGGAGCCTTTTGCTCCTATGTCGCTTACCACGCCTATCATTGAGCCTAGAGCGTTATCTATGGAGGCAAGGCCTTTACCTCCAAGTGCTTCTGTATTGCCTTCCATCATCATGTCTCTAACTCTTATGACGCTGTCAAAGAGATTCCCACCACCTTTTATTGCTGACGCTGCTATATTATCAGGAGGTCTTTGGAAATCGGGAGAAGTTATTACGCCAAGGTCCTGCAATACAGTAGATCCTTGCTCGTCCTCAAGCCACATTTGATGCGGGGTTGTGGTGTTGAGTATTAGAGAATTATTGACAGGATCTATGCTTGCTTTTACTGCTGCATCAGAGTTGTTTATTTTATGAACTATAGAATATATTGTATCTCCTTGAGTAACTTCTATCCGGGTCCCGTCTATATAGAATGCTCCGTCTTGGGTTACTCTGTAATCCATTGCATCGGTTGTAGAGTATATATGCTGGTTTTCACCGGCAAAGACCTTACTGCCTACAAAGCCTGTAGCTATGAGTTCGCCGTCTGCTATTTCTGTCTGTCGTTCTGTTATGTCCCCTATGTACTGTACTTGGGTAGTAACAAGTCCGTCTGCACCCGGAACATTACCTTGTATTATTCTAAATGGTTCTCCATCCGTTCTTGCTCCGCCAAACATAAAACTGCCATCTGGACCTCTAGTATTTGCTATCTGAGTGAGCTCCTGCAAAAGCTGGTCAACTTCTTTGCCCATTGCCTGTAGGTCTTCCTTTGTGTATGTTCCGTGTGCAGCCTGCACAGTTAGTTCTCTTATTCTATGGAGTATGTCCACACCAGCTCTGAGGTTATCTTCTGCTACCTTGTAGTAATCCTGGGAGTATTCTATGTTCTTTGCATATTTTTCAAGCCTTTTTACAAGAGAATCATATCTTGCCGCATGTGCAGCACCTGTAGGGTCATCCCTGAGGTTTTGGATTCTTTTTTGGGTTGCCATCTTATTCTGTGTATTATAAAGGCTGAGTTCTCTCTGCTGCAGATGATATATCATATCATCATTGGGCATATTGGTGCTTATCCTTTGCATCCTTTTCCTCCGTTATATTATACTCCCATTCTGTTAATGAGAACATCAAGCATAGTATTAAATGTACTTATAAATCTTGCACTGGCAGAATATCCGTGTTGAAACTTAATCATCTGTGCGAGCTCTTCGTCCAGATTTACTCCTGATATGCTCTCTCGCATATCCTTCAGGTCCTTCATCATAAGCTGCTGTGTTTGGTCCGCAATCTCAGCCTGTCTGCCTTTGGCTCCTATATCCGCTATACTGGCTGCAAAATAGTCATCAAAGGTCATAAGGCTGCCTATCATAACAGGCTTTGTTCTAAGCTGAGCAATTGCCAATGCAGCTCTTCCATCTCCAGGCTCCACACTTTTGCCGTTTTCTGCAAAACCTGCGGCTATGCTAAAGGGGTCGTTTTCTATCTCCGGATTAATCTCTATCCAGCCGGAAGGATGTGAAAATGGAGCTACCCCATAATCCGCTCCGCCTGCAAGCTGCACAATAGCATCTGCCTGTGCCCAGTCATATGCACCTGCCGGCCCGGGCTGAGCAAGAGCTCCCGCATATCCTGCAAGAAACTGCCCTGAGTCTTCTACATGGCGTATTACAAAATCAGGATAATTTATATCCGAAGCTGGAGTAGCTTTTAACATCAATCTTCCTTGCCTGTCAAAAGAAGCGCTAACTTCTGCACCAGAAGTATTTATTCTGTTTACAATATCCTGTACGGTATCCGTAGGGTTGTATGCTACTTGTACATTTCCCTCTGGACCGGAGAGCGTGATTACTCCTTCTATTCCTACCTGTGCTTGCGGATCCAGCTTATTGGTTCCGTTGATTCTAAAAATATAGGTAGAATCAAACTCTCCATCTCCGTTTCTATCATAATTACCGGTTGCATTAAGAACTGCAGGATGTTCTACAAAGAAATCGACTCCGGTATTCCCGTTGAGTCCGCTTGCTGACCTGTGTATCTCATTGACAAGCTGTACCATATTGACGGTCATGGTATCAAGCTTCTGAAGTTCCTGCCTGACATCTCCGTCACGCAAATCTAGAAGAGCAGCCAGCTTTCCTCCATCTATTCTAACCTCCTCCGTACTGCCTTCCCAAAGCACGGCACTGAAGCCATCATTTTCTGCTCTGGCCTCCAGCTGAAACTCATGAAACTTTCTTCCCTGCACGAGGTGACGTCCACCTATATGTACGCTAAACTCATCTGGATCTCTTTTGTCAACAGTAATATTTACAAGTGTAGAAAGCTTCTCCACGAGTAAATCTCTTCTGTCAAGGAGGTCGTTGGGATTATCTCCCATTGCCTTTACCTTGACAATCTGCTCATTTAGCTGGGCAATCTGACGCGCATAATCGTTAACCAGTCCTACTGTATCCTGTACATCCTCTTCCAGCATCTTACGTGTGGAAGAAAGAGCATCATAACGCTGATGTATGGCATCAAGGAGAGCCTTACTATCCTGTATAAGAGCATTTCTTGGGGCTATCTCCCCCGGATTGATAGAAAGCTCCTGCCAGCTTTCCCAAAAACGGTCCATAAGACTGCGTACAGACACATCAGCTGGCTCATTATAGATTTTCTCCATCATTAAGAGATAATTGTTTCTGGTCTCCCAGTATCCCCCGGCATTTGCCTGAGCAACAATTCTACCCTCCAGTATCTCATCCCTCACCCGACTTATGGACTTGATATCCACCCCCTGCCCTATCTGCCCTGGAGTCTCTTCACGGTTGAGTCCAGGAATATAAAGGGGGTCTGTCGGAGCAAACTCTACCCTCTGTCTGGAATATCCCTCAACGGATGCATTGCTCATATTATGACCTACTGTTGCAAGTCCCTGCGTATGAGCAATAACACCTCTCTTACCTATCTCTATAGCCGTGAAAGTGGATTGCATCTTCTCCTCCTACATCGTTCTATTAACAACAATTGCATTGGCACGCTTTTTTCTCTTGCCATCCTTCTGATATCCTCCATCCATCTCCTGAGGAAAAAGTTCTCTCAAGCAAGCCTCAAGGGTTGCAGAAGCAGTCTGAGCATAAGATTCTATCAGCTTACCATAACTCTGAACCTTAAAAGTAAGCGTCTTAAGCTCAAGAAACAGAGCAGAGAACTCCCGTGCAGTATCACCGTCAATAGAAGCAATAAAATCCGAGAAGCTGCAATCATGCTCCAGACCTTCCTCTTTGAGAATATCATGGTACACCTTATCCCGCTCCTCCTCGAGAATCCCAATCACCTCCGCCTTTTTACCAAGCACGGACAGACCCATCTCAAGCCTGCTCCAATCCTTACCCACCAGAGCCTCACGGACATCCTGCTGGATTTCCTCAGCTTCCTTAAGCTGCCTGATAAGGTCCTTCATTACCCTCATAAGTATATGCATAAGATCAACCATAACCTACTCCGCAAAAGTTTTTCTCTTATATCATCGGCTGCCACAAGAAGATAATTACCTGTTTTATAAAAAGCATAAAATCAATTTTTTTATACCGAACGGCAGAACCGCATCCATGTGGTAAAAAATAGAAGATGCGGTTCTGCCTGCTTCTAGCAGTAGTAATAAAACCTGGATTTTGCCCTACACAGCTTATGCCGAAGGCAGCGCTATGACGCCAATGCGTCATAGCGCGTTCGGTATCTCTTTGTTTATTGAAGATTGAAAACTCTTGTGTTAAGCTTAAGTTGACAGTTAGGATGTTTTTATATAACTTCAATATATATTTTTTCTAATATGGAGGAGCTATGAATCCGGAAACAGATGTGATAATAGTAGGTGCGGGTGCGGCAGGTCTTACGGCAGCCCAGTATGCATCAAGGGCTAATCTCAAGACTTTGGTTATAGAACAGATGGCACCGGGCGGACAGTCGCTGATAATAGATGACTTGGAAAATTATCCAGGATTTCCAGAGCCAATCTCAGGCATTGAGCTTGCACAGAGGTTTGAAAAACAGGCAAGGAACTTCGGCGCTGAGTTTTTGCTGGCAGGTGTGAAGTCCATAAACAAAAAAGATAATATTTTTGTTGTGGATACAACAAAGGGTGAAAAGACTGCATATTCTGTTATTATCGCAACAGGGTCACAGCACAGAAAGCTGGGAATCCCAGGAGAGGCTGAGCTTACAGGAAGAGGCGTATCCTATTGTGCAACCTGTGACGGGCCGTTTTTTAAGGGTAAAAAGATGCTTGTAGTAGGCGGTGGTGATGCTGCATGTGACGAGGCTATGTATCTATCTAAGTTAACAGATAAAATAGTGCATATACACAGACGCGACAGGTTTAGAGCACAAAAGGCTTTGGCTCAGCGTGTGCTCAACAACGAGAGCATAGAAGTAAGGTTTAACACCGTAGCAAAAGAAATCAAAGGCAAGGAACAGAACGGTATCACCAAAGTAGGAAGTGTTGTACTTGAGGACGTGACAACGGGGAAAACTTATGAGGAAGAGTTTGATGCAGTATTTATATTTATAGGCTCTGATCCGCAGTCGGACTTTGTTGATGTAGAAAAGGACGAGACTGGATATATAATCACCGACCAAAACATGGAAACTTCCATAAAAGGTATGTTTTGCGCAGGCGATGTAAGAGCTACACCTTTCCGGCAGATTGTTGTTGCTGCAGGAGAAGGTGCCATAGCTGCCCACAGAGCTGCAATGCATGTAGACGAGATTAAGGGAGAAGCATATGTGTAGAGGGCAAAAATGCCCTCTACTTTTTTTTATATTTTTTCTCTTTTTATCTTTTTTCACCTCAGCAGAAGAAATATCGGATTTTTGGGATATTGCTCCGGCAGAGACAATAGCGGATGTTCTTCTTGCAAAGATGAATACAGAAGAAAAGATAAGCCAACTTTTTCTTGTAGGTTATGACGACAGTACAGCGGACCCTGCCATAATTTCATGGATAAAAAGATACGGACTCGGAGGAGTAAAGATATTCGGCAGGAATGCAGAGGAAATAGAGCCTCTTATAAAGGCCATAGAGCAATACCAGAAAACAGCTCTTACTCGCAGATTTGGCATTCCTTTGTTTATTGCTACAGATCAGGAAGGAGGATGGGTACGGCATATCAAGGGTGATACGGTAATGACACCAGGGAATATGGCTATCGGAGCTACGGAGTTGCCATACGAGGCATATATAACAGGTCTTTATATCAACAGAGAACTTGCTGTTTTGGGCATAAATATGAATTTTGCACCTACCGTAGATGTATATATCAATCCCGAAGCTCATGTAATAGGTCCCAGAGCTTTTTCGTCCGATGCGGCACTTACAGCAAAGCTTTCCCTTGCCTTTATGCATGGCTCACTGGAAGCAGGAGTGATTCCTGTAGCAAAGCATTTTCCGGGACACGGCAATGCAAAAGGAGACTCACATAACGAGCTTCCCACAATAGAAGACGACATAGACACATTATGGGAAAGAGACTGGCTTCCTTACAGACTTATGATTCCTGACGGTCTTCCTGCAATAATGGTAGGACATCTCAATTTCCCCAAGATTACCGAAAACAGTACCCCTACGACTCTTTCTCCCATAATAATAAAACTCTTGAGAGAAAAACTTGGCTTCTCCGGACTTGTTCTTACAGATGACTTATACATGAACGGAGCACGAGCAGTGGGAGAGGATATGCCACAAATTGTGGTGGATGCAATAAAAGCAGGAAACAATATGCTGCTCTTATCTGATGCTCCTGCTCCCGGGGACAAAATATGGAATGCAGTCATAAAGGAATATAACAAAAATCCAGATTTTAAAAAGCAAGTGGATTATTCTGTAAAAAAAATTCTTTTGACAAAACTTGCTTTTATCAAGAAAAAAAACAAAACCGAGCTTTTACCTAATAGAGAAGAAGCAGCAAGAATACTGCCGGATAAAGAAGCAGAAGAAGCATTTACCCAGCAGGCTTTAAGAAGCGTAACAATAATAAAAAATGCGGACATACCATATACAAGCGACAACAAGGAAAAAATACTTATAACCGGACAATATACAAGATATATCAATGCAGGAAAAAAATTCTTCCCCAGCGCAGAAACATTTTATTTTTCTTATCTTCCATTTTATTTTGCTTCATCAAAAGTAAAAACATGGCTCAAAAACAACAGCAAATATTACGATAAAATAATATTCTGCCTCATGAACCCCAACAGCCTCGAGGTTTTAAAAGAACTTGAGGAGTACAGAGAAAAGATAATAGTAATATCAACACTTACGCCAGTATACCTGGAGCAAGTACCATGGGTTAAAACTGCCATAGCAGTATACGGCACAACAGATGCAAACTTTGAAGCAGGATTTCTAACTTTGACAGGTAAGATAGAGGCAGAAGGGAAACTTCCAGTAAGATTATACAACAAGGAGAAATAATGCTGCTTCTTCCTTCTTATTCTCTCGATGGAGAACAGGAAAAGAGTCTCCAGGAATTTCTTCTAGAAGAAGAATACAAGTGTGTATATATAACCTCCTACGTATTTAAAAACTCGAATTTTATAGGTACTACGGGAAACAATCAATTATGGGTGGTCCTTGATGAGTCAGATAAGACAACAGGAGTAGTATATATCAATCCATCTGGTGCAATATTCCCATATTTTTCAAAAAAATACAAACATGATAAAGAAATAGGAGAACGCCTTCAGCAAATAATAAAACTGGTGTCTCCGTATATGATTTTAGGAGAAAAAAAAAGCTGTAAAATAGTCAATGATGTATTAAAAAAAAAGATTAATATGCAAAAAAATCATTTTTTGATGCTCAAAGACAAAGATACAGAAAACAAAAAAAATAAAAACAAGGATAATATCATAATAAGATTAGCAACCCCCAGCGATATGGAAGAATTATATAAACTGCAGGAAAATTACGAAAAAGAAGAAGTTTTGCCAGATGTTTCCCTTTTTTCTCCTGCAAGCTGTATACACAAGATTAACACACACATAAAGACAAAAAGTATTATGGTGGCAGAATATAACGGGAAAATAGTAGCAAAAGCAGAAATAAGTGCAAAAGGAGTATTGATTTATCAAATAGGCGGAGTTTATACCCTGCCGGAATACAGAAACAGAGGTATAGCAACAGAACTGGTGAGAAATCTAATAAAACTCATAGAAGGAAGTTCAAAAAAAGTCTGTCTATTTGTAAGAAAAGACAATAAACCCGCTTACAAGGTTTATAAAAAACTTGGTTTTTCTACTGTCTCGGATTTTTCTATTGTATATCTTAAAAAAGGGCTTTAAAATATAATGAGGAAAAAAAGATGAATATTCTCATAGTAACAAGCGAATATGCAGGCATTGCAAAAGCTGGAGGACTAGCAGATGCGGTGACAGCCCTAAGCTCTTCTATCGCAGAGTTTAATCATGACGTAAGGGTAACTCTACCCTTCTATGGTAGCATAGACAGTAAACAACTCCTTGATATAAAACTTATAAAAAAAGGGCAATTTGCTTTTGCAAATCACAAACTATGGTATAAAATATACGAGCTGCAACAAAACGGCATAAAGATATATCTTATAGATAACCCTATACTATTTAGACAAAAAAACGGTATATATACCAATATTCACAACGATGATTTCCCTGATAATCTACTGAGATTTTCTTTCTTTTCCGCCATTTCTCTTAATCTCCCATCTCTGATAGGATGGCAACCGGATATATTTCACTGCCATGATTGGGCGACTGCCCCTCTGATATTATTTCTAAAAACAGGGCAATATGCTCCTCAAGGATATAATAAAATACGCAGTGTTTTTTCCATACATAACATAGGCTATCAAGGAGTGTTTACCCTTGATAAAGCGAGCTCCATTGGCATGTCCCCAGAGGCAATGCAAGATCTGGACATAATAACAGGAGGAGCGATAAACCTCATGCGAGGTGCTCTTTTACATGCAGATGCGATAACCACAGTTTCCCCTTCTTATGCCAGGGAGATAAGAGATACAGAGCTGGGATATAGCATGGAAACTATTCTCAAAAAAAGACAGGACTGTTTTTTTGGCATCATAAACGGCATGGATTACAGCGTATGGAATCCTCAAACAGACCGCTTTTTGCCAGTAAATTTTTCTTACAAATCAATAGAAAAAAAGAAAATTGTAAAAACTTATCTAAAAAACAAGATAGGACTGTCAACAGATGAGGACAGACCTCTTGTCGGTATGGTAACAAGACTTGTACACCAGAAAGGCTTGGAATTACTCACAGAACCCTTTCCCGGCATTTTATCAAAGATACTGGAAGATTTAAACATAGATATGGTAATCCTGGGCACAGGAGAAGGAAAATATCACATACAGCTAAGCAAAATAGCAGAAACACACAGTAACCTTGCCGTAAGACTGGAGTTTAACGAAGAACTTGCTCATCTCATAGAAGCCGGCAGTGATTTTTTTCTTATGCCTAGCATATATGAACCATGCGGACTTAACCAAATGTATTCTCTTGCTTATGGCACAATACCTATTGTAAGCCACAGAGGTGGACTCATAGATACTGTAGAAGAAAAAGATATGGAAAAAGGTAGAGGCACGGGATTCTTTATAGAGCCTCTCACTAAAGAAAACATATATAAAACTATACAAAGGGCAGTCTCCCTATATTACTCAGATCCAGAAATAATAAAAAAGATAAGAATAAATGCCATGAAAAAACGTTTTGACTGGAAAAAGTCGGCAAAACAGTATGTAAAAATTTATAAAAAAATAATAAGATCCAATTGACTATAAAATCTTAAATATATAAGTTGCCCCTGGAGGAATACTTTGGAAAATGTGCTTACTATAATCCTTGGCGGTGGAAAAGGGACGAGACTATATCCTCTTACAAAAGAACGTTCTAAACCAGCAGTACCTTTTGCCGCAAGATACAGGATAGTGGACATACCTCTTTCTAACAGCATAAATTCCGACTTCAAAAAAATATACGTTCTCACCCAGTTTAATACTGCTTCATTACATTTGCATCTTGCGCAGGCTTATCAATTTGACAGCTTTAGCAGAGGATTTGTAGAAATTCTTGCAGCAGAACAAGGGTTTTCTCACGCCGGATGGTACGAAGGAACAGCCGATGCAGTAAGAAAAAATATGCATCATTTTAAAAACCAGAATCCCTCTCACTATCTAATACTGTCCGGAGACCAATTATACAGAATGAATCTCAAGAAATTCTTGAGCTTTCATCTTGAGAATGATGCAGATATAACAATAGCAACAACTCCAGTAAGAAGAGAAGAAGTATACAGATATGGAATAATAGCCGGAGATGATACGGGAAAGGTATCAAAATTCTGGGAAAAACCGGACAACAAAGAAGATCTAAGAGACTTTGACAGTTCTCACAGAATTCCTGATATAGAGAAAGAACAGGGTAAGAAATATCTTGCCTCCATGGGCATATATTTATTTAAAGCAAAAGTATTGGAAGAGATGCTAGATTCTAATTATACGGACTTTGGGAAAGAAGTAATCCCATCCGCTCTTATAGATAAAAAAATATACTCTTATATATATACCGGATACTGGGTAGATATAGGAACAATAAAATCTTTCTATGAAACACAGTTATCTCTGGCAACAGAATATCCCGATTTTGACCTATATGATGAACATGCTCCTATATTTACCAGGATGAGGCATCTACCACCAAGCAAGTTTATAAACACAACGATGGATAGAACACTCACGGGGAATGGCTGTATAATCAAAAACAGCATAATAAAAAATTCTGTGATAGGGATAAGAACTATTATAAGAGATGGCTCGGAGTTGGAAGGTGTAATTTGTATGGGTTCTGATTATTATGAAACCGCAACACAAAAAGAAAATAATCTAAAAGAAGGTATCCCTCACCTTGGGATAGGGAGACACTGTCATATAAAAAACACAATTATAGATAAAAATACAAGAATAGGAGACAATTGCAGAATAGGAGTTGACAACATAGAAAGAACAGATGGAGATTACGGAGATTATTATATAAAAGATAATATAATAATCATATTAAAAAACAGAACGATAGCTTCCGGAACAATTATTTAGAAATATTTTTAAGATATTCCCTTATGGCCGATAAAATAGGTCTATCAGAGGGGACAAGCATATCTTCGTCAATATTTTCCACATCTATCCATTCAAAAGCATCATGAAAGCCTCTTTTTTCCGGAGTACTATCACTATCAACAATAAAAGCAAGCAATCGGTACTGTGTATCCTTGTTTTTAAAAAGACCACTATAGATACACGGCCCTATCTCAGCAACAATACCTAATTCTTCATAAAGCTCCCGTTTAAGAGCAGCTTCTGGAGACTCCATAAACCTAACCTTACCCCCAGGGAACTCCCAGAACCCACCTACACTCCCCCCTCCTATTCTTTTTGCAAGGAATATTTTTGTACTATCAAGCCATATTGCAGCAGTTGTTATCCTCTGTTTCATCAGCAGCAACTATAGAAAAAGTACAGTTGGAAAGAAAAAATGAAGAATAGAAACAAGAAGCGCTGCAATTCCTATGATAGTCTTATTCTGAATAATTACAAGATTAAGAGTCTCTGTGGTTTCATCATCCAAGAGTGTTGAATCTGTCTTAGATTTTTTATATTCCTGATAAAACATGAGCAACAGAGCAACACCAGCAAGAATACCTACAAGAGCAGGAAGCAAATCTCCTATTATTATAGCCCCATTTCCGGGGACAACAGATAGAATTTTAAAAACACCTGTTACGGTAGTCAAAATACCCCAGATAAAAAGAAAAGATTTGCTTTTTATAACCTTAGGATTAAACATCGCTGTTATTCCCAATTTTTCGGAAAAAGAGTCCTGAGACAGGATAACTCCGCTCAGGAAATTGGTAAGAACCGACAAAGCATAGAATTGAATCATAAGGCCTCCCTTGGAAATTATTTTCTTTTCAATCTTTTTTGTAAGACAATATTACTGTCATCTATCTTCAATAATACATAAAAGTTCAGTTCCTGGCTATCATTATTTTTAATATTTTCAATATCAAATCTAAAACGAGTGTTCTTATCAGACTTCTTCTCTGTCTTTTGGACAGGAAGAGGCATATCTATTTTTTTTTCAACTGTTCCCCAATAAAAAACCGGTATGAGAAAATCATTATTCCCGGTATCTCCAGAAAAATATATGTCTACATAACCAATTATCCTGTCATCAAAATATACAGCATCAAGAGAAAATTTATAATCCTCAAACTTTGCTTCCCATGGCTTTGGGGAAAGAAATATATTATATATTATAAATATAAGAATAATGACAAGAGAATCAAGAAGTAAAATCATGAGAGAAGTATTCTTCCAAAAGGGTTTCTTTTCATATACCGGAATATATTTCTCAGCCATCTCAAGTCGCTCTTCTCTATTGTAATAGAATTTGAGCTCGTTTTCCGATTTATTTATAAACTCATCGCTCTCTTTCATATATCTCTATCCCAATCTCTTTTAAAGAAAGGCCAATATAATCAACAAGCATATCGGAAGAAAACCAGCCTTTATCCTTATATAATAGCTTTGCAGCATTAGCGTGAGCAATAACTCCAGCACAAGCAGCAGAAAAAGAAGAAGTATAAGCCGTCAACAAACCAGCAATCAGTCCTGCCAATACATCCCCAGACCCGGCAGTTCCTAAAGGAGAGAAACATCCGTCATAAACTGCGATATTACCAGGAGAAAAAATCCAGGTCACATGCGACTTTAAAACAAGGGTACAGGAGTGCCTATTTACAAAATCCTGACATATAAGAGGATTCTTAAGCAACTTGTCAACAGTAGTATTTAACAAAAAAGCACACTCTCCAATGTGCGGAGTCAAAACCCAACCTGTGCCAAGCGAAACATCTTCTTTATCAATCAGAAGTTTTAAACTATATATGGCATCGGCATCTATAACACCTTTATCAAATTTTTTGAGTATGCTAGAAAGCAATAACACCCTATTCTCACATCGTCCCCAACCAGGTCCTACAAGAACAGAATCCATAAAGTCAAAACTCTGCAAATCTGATTCTTTTTTAACAACAAGAGGACCTGCGATAGGGTATATCTGTTCAAAGATATCGTTGCCAACAAAAAGATAAACATAGCCCGATGGTGTTCTAAGTACTGACTTACCCGAAAGCAGAGCAGCCCCCAACATCCCGGCAGACCCTGCAAACACCCCTATCCTTCCTCTGTCGCCCTTATGAGAATATCTAGAAATATTGAGTTCATCAGAAAAAACACTGATATCCTCAATTAATAGACCGCTAGACTGTCTTTTTATCAATTCCGGAGGAAAAGAAATCTCAACAAGATGAATATCACCACATCTCTTTCTGTAAGAAGGGAAAAAACATTCCTGTTTATAGACTCCTACATTAACCGTAACATCCGCAATAAGGCCATAGTCATCATAAATACCGGCAGGCACATCTATAGAAAAAATCCTTATGTCATCAAGATTATTAATAAAAGAAACAATACTTTTTATATCTTGCCTTAATTCCGACTTTTGGCCTATGCCAAGAAGACCTTCTACAATCCAGTCGGCTTTGGAACATATCTCTTCACAGATACTTCTATCATTTTCCCAGACATATGTATCAATACCAAGACTTCTTATGATATCCAGCTGAATAGCAGGAATATCTCTAAGGCTTTCTTTTGTGATTATCACTTTAATAGAAGAAAAACCTTTAAAAAAAGCATTCCTCGCCATTACCATGGCGTCTCCGCCATTATTGCCGGTACCACACAAAAAAACTACAGAATCAGAAGCAGAACAAAATTTATCAAAGAAAAGCTCAGACAGAGCAGTCCCTGCTTGCTCCATCAGAATTATTGCAGGAATACCATAGTTCTGTTGGACCCCAGAATCAATCAGTGCAGCAGAATCCATACTGACGATATGTTTCATTGTCCTTTCCCGTATAATATACTATCAGTTCTCCACCATACAAGATCAGCACCATCATTAGTAACAATTATCGCTCCTAAAATACCTTCTGGAGAAACAGTATATGATACATACAATGGATCGGAGTAGGGCATATCTAAAATAAATTTCTTCTGAAGCTCTTTTTTGAGATCATAGATAAGTAGTTCTAAGTCATCTTTTTCGCTTTGTTTCCTTACAAAAAAAAGCTTATTTCCAGATGCAGCTCCAATAAAATCATAAGGAACCGTAAAATCCGCAATACTTCTTGCAAAAGCACGTTGTTCTTTCTGCAAATTTATCTCTGGTAACTCCATATAGGTTAGGTATTTCTTGTCTTTAAAATCATAAAAATAAACCCTAGATATATATTTACTCAGTCCAGAAAAAGAACCTGTATCAGTATCTTTATCTTTTATAAAATAGTCATACTTAACATATACTCCATTGCCATCAAAATCAGATACAACAGTATCAATAGAAGGGGTAAGAGAGTCAGGAGAATATCCATCTGGCAGCGGTAAACTGGACAAAGAAAAAGACTTAAAATATTCCAACGAACCATCCACAGTAAAAACATACACATCCCACGAGTAAAGCTGTCTACAGATAACAACAAGTTCGTCATTTACAGTAACATTTATGGAAACAATATACGGAAAAGGAGAACCTGCCACACCTTCTCTTCCTATATAATCCTTGAAAGTTCCAGAAGAATCAAACCTTAAAACAACCTGATTATTGGAAGAATTGGAAAAATCAGAATATCCACTTGCCACATAATCTTCCACATACAAACTCATAGAAGAAGTAACAGCTATACTCTCGTTCTGGACAAAACCATGAGAAAAGGCCTTACGTGTAGATACAGTATCCCCCTCCGTTGCAACAGAAACGGGGAGAGGATTGACACCAGGATTATACCATAACCTCAAAAGCTCACCATATGAAGAAAATTCCATAACCTTCGCAACACTTGCATTGCTAATAAAAAAACGTCCATTGCGAAGGAAAATATTGAGGTCTTTTTCGAGCACCTTACCATCAATAGGAAAAAAAACAATCTCATCCTCAAATCGTCCGAAATCGAGACTAATAGTACGCTCAATACTCAATCTCACAAAAGCTTCTCCAGAACAGGAAAAAAACAAAAAAACAAAAGATAACAAGACAAAGAAACGTTTTATATACAAAAAAACAATCCCAATATTTTTCATTTATGCTATACTATCCTTGACTTTAAGTCCTGTCAACTTGACCAGATTAAAACATATGTATAGGTTAGAGTTATGAAGATACTAAACAAGATTTTTGGAACAAAAAAAGAAAGAGATCTTAAAAACCTACTGCCGATATTATATAACATAAATAAACTGGAACCATGGGCAATGCAGCTCGATGATTCCGATTTTAAAAAAGAAACCGAACGGCTTAAAAGCCTTTTACAGGCAGGCAAAAATACCGACGACATACTTCCGGAAGCTTTTGCCATTGCAAGAGAAGCAGCAAAAAGAAAGCTAGGCGAAAGATTATATGATGTCCAGCTTCTGGGAGCCATAAGCCTTCATAAAGGCAATATCATGGAAATGAAAACTGGAGAGGGTAAAACCCTTTCCAGCGTTCCTGCCGCATATCTTAACGCACTAACAGGAAAAGGCGTACATATCATAACTGTAAACGACTATCTGGCAGAAAGGGACTCAAAATGGATGAAACCCGTATATGATCTACTGGGAATATCCGTCGGAGTAATATTATCCAGTATGGATACAGAGGCAAGAAAACAAGCTTACAATAAAGATATAACATACGGTACCAATAATGAATTCGGATTTGATTATCTCAGGGATAACATGTGCCGGGACCTCTCGGAAAAAGTACAAAGAGGACACCATTATTGTATTGTGGACGAAATAGACTCTATTCTTATTGATGAAGCCAGAACTCCCCTCATAATATCCGGTCCGGCAGAAGATGACAAAATAAAAATAATGGAAGCCAATAGAATAATTCCATTTTTAAAAGAAGCTCCTAAAGATTCGGAAAGCGGAGAATACATAGAAGAAAGGGAAGAAGAAGGACACTATAAACTGGATATAAAGAACAAAAGAGTAACGTTCACTAATAACGGCCTTGCAAAAATAGAAGAATTATTAAACAAGAGAAAGGCAATAACAGGTTCCATATTCTCAGAAGAAAATTTTGAGTTTATCCATTATGTTACACAGGCTTGCAGAGCTCACTTTCTCTTTAAAAAGGATGTGGATTATGTAGTACAAGACGGACAAGTACAAATAGTAGATGAGTTTACGGGCAGAATATTACATGGCAGACGATACTCAGAAGGCCTTCATCAGGCACTAGAAGCAAAGGAAAATATAAAAATAGCAGAAAGAAACAAAACTCTCGCAACAATAACCTTTCAGAACTACTTTAGAATGTATGAAAAACTCTCCGGCATGACAGGAACAGCAGAAACAGAGGCAAAAGAATTTTCCAAAATCTATGGACTTGATGTAACTGTAATTCCTACAAACAGACCATTAAGAAGAGTAGACCAGGATGACCTGGTATTTTTAAACGAAGAAGACAAACTAAATGCAATATGCACAGAAATAGAACAGGCACACAAAAAAGGACAGCCTGTTCTTGTGGGAACAATATCAATAGAAAAATCAGAACAAATTTCCTACATGTTAAAGAAACGAGGAATTCCACACCAAGTTCTAAATGCAAAAAATCACGCAAAAGAAGCAACAATCATAGCAGAAGCAGGTTCACGGGGAGCTGTTACGATAGCTACAAATATGGCAGGTAGAGGAACAGATATAAAACTAGGTGGTAGTCCAGAATATCTTGCCAGAAAAGCTTGTGGCTCGGAAGCGACCCCAGAAGAATATCTCGCAGCTTATGAAAAAGAGCTCAATAAATGGGAAAAAAACTATAAAGAGATAAAAGAGCTGGGAGGACTATATGTACTTGGTACAGAAAGACACGAATCAAGAAGAATAGATAACCAGCTACGAGGACGCTCGGGAAGACAAGGAGACCCAGGGCGCTCCAGATTCTACATCTCGATGGATGACTCTCTGATGAAATTATTTGGGGGAGGCAACCTTAAGGATATGATGGCAAGAGTTGGGATGAAGCCTGGAGAACCTCTCAATCATCCTCTTATAAATAGGAGTATAGAAAAAGCCCAACAAAGAGTAGAAGATAAAAACTATGAAATAAGAAAGCACCTTCTGGAATATGACGATGTATTAAACGAACAAAGAAAATTTATATACGAGCAACGAGACGCCATACTGGCAGATAAGAACCTCACAGCAAGAGTAAAAAATGCAATCCTTGAAACTGTAGAAATAATCCTGGAAGAAATATTTGAGAACGAAACAAAACTAAAAGGCGATATAATCATAAACAAATTAAAAGAAGAACTTTATTATACACCTCCAAGCCTAGAAGAAGAACAATATTACAATCTGGATACAGCTATAAAACTTATAACAGAAGACATAGAAAAAGAAATAGCAGAAAAAGAAGCAAAAGCAGGAAAAGAACCTCTTAATCTATTTCTCAGGTTTGAATATCTTAGAAATATCGATATTAAGTGGCAAGAACATCTGGAACAGATGGAAGCTCTAAGAGAAGCAGTATATCTAAGAGCATATGCACAAAAGAATCCTCTTCTCGAGTACAAACTGGAAGGCTCACAGATATTCGAAGACATGATTCAAACAATACGATTAAATACTGCAAAAAAGCTATTGGTTCTACAGATACAGGAAAGGCCCCAAGACTATTATTATAATAGAAACCGCTCAAGAAACATAAAAACAGTACATAATGACTTTACCGCCCTTTCAGGTCAAAATAGCAACAAAACACTTACTAGACAAGGACAACCTGCTTCTGTCCAAATAGTGAGAACAGGAAAAAAGGTCGGTAGAAATGAGCCCTGTCCTTGTGGAAGCGGAAAAAAATACAAACACTGCTGTGGGAAATAATCATCTGCGAGTCGGGCACTAGGCCTACTCGCATTAAAAAATCAACTATCAGAACTAACAGTGGAACTTGTTTTAAGAGCTCCGGAATCGCCTACAGGGAATACTGTAGACGTATTGGTGTATACATTGACAAGTGTGACAATAGCAAAAATAATAACCAAGACTATAGCAAGTCTTCTCATAAAGCCTCCCTGCGATTGCTATATTTTAACGCAGATATTTTAATGGGTCTACTGCTTTTCCATTCTTAAATACAGAAAAATGCAAATGTGGCCCAGAGCTGTATCCTGTATTACCTACTTCTCCTATTTTTTGTCCCTGCGATACATATTGACCGCTTTTGACTAATATTCTTGACATATGTCCATATAAAGTCTGAAATCCACCATAATGGGAAATAATTACATACTTGCCATATATGGAATGTGTTCCTGCCCTTACGATCTTTCCGGCCAACGCAGCTTTGACAGGAGTACCAATGGGATTTGCAATATCTATACCATTATGAAAACTCAAAGGACCTTTACCTGTGAAGGGATTGGTTCTCATCCCAAAACTGGATGTAAGCCTTCCTTTGATGGGATATATAAACAATTCTCCAAGCGCCTTTTTTAATTCAAAAGAACTCATTTTTGCGTCAGGAAGAAATAGTTTTTGCCCTACTTTTAATTTATCCGTAGATAAATCATTTGCATCCAATATACTTATCATACTTATTCCGTATTTCTTTGCTATAGATTCAAGCGAATCGCCTTTATTAACTGTATACAAGACACCATTTCTATCTGGAATATGTATTGTAGTATTTACAGGTATTCTTCTTACATCAGACATGGTATTAAAGCTTATGATGGTATCCAATCTAAGGTTAAACTTTTTTGCTATATCGTAGAGTGTGTCTCCCTGTTTTATAGTGTATTCCTGTACATTAAGACTGGAGAATTGAGAAGGATCTACTTCTACATATGCAGGCTCCGGCTTTTCAAAAAAAGAACCATAGGAAACATAATTGGAAACAATTTCACTGAGAAATCTATCACTTTCTTCTTCCTTTATTAACATCTCAGATGCCAGTGCATTGTTTATGGCAAAAAGAACAATTAAAACAAAAAACAATACCAAAACTATTATGTAAAGTACCCTTACAAATTTGGGAGAAATCATAACTTGCGTTTTATTATTTTCTTTTATTCCAGTACCGACAAGGTTATTATTATAAGAATATGTATTTTTCTTTGAGGTATTTCTTTTTATTGCTTTCTTACCGGGAACTTTTATATACTTATTTTCCAACATAAACGTAGCAGTATACAACAAACCTTTTTTCTCTGTATCCGATGCAATGCTTTCTTTTAACATGATCATAGATATGATATCGACATAAAATTTCTGATTCCTTATAATTATTCTGTGAAACATATTTGCATTGTAATATTTATATTTCTTCTTATATCGGAGATCGGCTTCCCTGCTGCAGTTGAAGGGAATTCTATGCAACCTGCCATACGTGAAAATAAAATTGTTTATGTGTTTACAATTGTATATGGAATAAGAATTCCCTTTAGCACGAGATTTATTGTAAGATGGGGAGTGCCTAAAGAAGGCTCAATAGTAGCATTTATAGATCCCATGGGGAACTTTTCTATAAAGAGATGCATTACCAGGTATAAAAAAGAAATATATCTGGAAGGTGATAATAAAATCAGTTCTGTTGATTCCAGAAATTACGGTTATATTCCCATTGAGAATATAATAGGAAATGTGTTAACCTTTTCTGACTAATGGAAGATAAAAAGAGATCCGTACGTATATGGATAGCTATCTCTTTCCTACTCATTTGGGCTATTATCCTTATGGGCCGCATATCATATCTAATGCTTTTTAACAAAGAAAATGCAAAAACCTCCATAACAAACAACAAAAAAATACGTGGAACAATAATGGATAGGAATGGAGAAATCCTGGCAATCCAAATCAAACTTTTTTCTCTATCTGCATGGATGCCCTCCGTAGAGGATATTGATTCTTCTATAAAATTATTATCTCCTATTCTTGATATAAAAGAAGAAGAACTCAGAGATAAATTAAACAGCAGCAAAGGCTTTTTATATATAAAAAGAAGATTATCACCATCTGCAGAAAAAGAAATAAACAAACTCATTGCCAGCGGAAAACTGCCCGGCTTTTCTTTGCAACCGGAATACACAAGAATATATCCGCTAAAATCAATAGGGTCACATGTTGTAGGGTATAGCGGAACAGATAACAGAGGATTGGATGGCGTAGAATACACTATGGACTCTATTCTTATGTCTTCAATGGGAGATGTGCCATATTCCGGTGGTAATAACATATTTCTAACTATAGACTCCAGAATACAACATATTACGGATAATTTTGCAGAAGAGTTAAAAACACAGCACAAAGCAAAAGACGTTATGATTCTACTTGCAGATGCAAAAACAGGAGAAATCTTGGCATACAGTGCAGCCCCCGGTTTTGATTGTAATCTCTATCCTGAAACTACTATCGAACAGAGAACAAACTACCCCATATCATATTCTTATGAACCAGGCTCTGTTTTTAAAATATTTTCTCTTGCATCTTTTCTTGAGATAGGAGGAATAGACAGCAGTTTTAGAACTTATTGTCCCGGATATTATGTAAATACCAGTACAACCCCCAATATAAAGATAAACTGTCTTGGTACACATGGAGAAGAAAACATAACAGATATACTTGTAAATTCCTGCAATACAGGTGCCGCATATGCATCAGATACGGTATCCGATGAGGAGTTTTACAGATTACTCATCAAGCTTGGTTTTGGAAACAAAACAGGAATAGCTTTAAACGGAGAATCAGCAGGAGTATTGAATAGTCCAGAAAAATGGTCTTTACGCTCCAAGCCCACAATTGCCATAGGACAGGAAATAGGTGTTACAGCAATCCAAATGATAAAGGCAGCAACAGCTATTGCTAATAAAGGCACTCTCCTTGAGCCACAAATTATAAAAAAGATAACAACCCAAGATGGAAAAATAATAAAAGAAAGCAAACCTGTAAGAATAGATCAGGTTTTTTCTCCCAGTACTACGGAAATAATACTCCAGGGGATGCAAGAAGCTGTAGAAAGAGGAACAGCAAAAAGAGCAAAATTGGATTTTGTAAATATTGCAGCAAAAACAGGTACAGCACAAAAGCTTGATCCCAAAACAGGAAAATACTCAAAAACAGATTTTATTGCCTCTACTATGTCCTTTATTCCGGCGGATAATCCCAGTATAATTGCATATATTGTTATAGATTCTCCCCATGGTGAAAGCTACTATGGGGGCAGAATAGCAGCTCCTGCCATTGCAGAACTTATAAAACGAGTATCAGATTATATTGATATAAAAGACAACACAGAAAAAACTCATCTATATTCTGATGGTAAGACCAAAATTCCTGTAGAAAAACTTCCAATTATTACGGATGTTATTCCGGACTTTACAGGTCTTTCTAAGGCAACGCTCATGCCTCTTCTTCTAAGAGACGATATAAAGGTAAATATAAAAGGTTCCGGATGGGTTGTAAGACAAAATCCTGAACCAGGAACACCTTTTAAAAAAGGTATGTCAATTACTCTGGAATTAGAATAATATGCAGGAAACTAGTACTGATAGAGAAAATCTAAAGAAAAAAAATCTTAATATCTTTTCACATCTTATCCATCGTTTTATTGACATTGGTAAAAATAGAAAAAGAGGAGATATCATCCTAAGAGAAGACAAAGGAAGATATTTTCTGGAACTGGATGGAAAAGCTGTATACAGCAAATATTCTCCGGATAAAGAGGCAGCGAGACTTATAAAAGAAGCAAATTTGGAAAAAGCTGATGTGTGTGTGTTCTTTGGTCTTGGAGGCGGATATCATGTGGAAGAATTTCTCAATAGAAATAGAACAGCAGATGCTATAATAATCGAGCCTCTTTTTGAGAATTTGTATGAGATTGCAGGGCTGAGAGACTTCTCTTTTCTAATGCAGGGAGAAAGAGTTAGTTTTTTTACATATGATATGTTGGATGAAAAAAGTTTTTTTTCTGTTATTTTATCATACCCTGACAGTGGAATTTATTTTTTCTCTCTCAATGCATATAAAAATTACTATCAAGATAAATATAAGCATATTTTTAATCTTACAGAACGTATAAAGAAAGCAAGAAATACCAACAGAAATACTGCCAAGAAGTTTGGCAGAAGGTGGATAAGAAACACATTGCGAAATCTTCCGTTGTTTATCGATGCACATGGGCTGGAACTTTTATCAGGCAGGTTAGCTTATCCTGCTATTCTTCTCGGCGCAGGACCGTCTCTTGATCTTTTATCACCTCATATTTCTATGTTAAGGGAAAGAACTTTTATTATTGCAACGGATACTTCTATCAGATGGTGCAGACAAAATGGTGTAATCCCCGATATTGTGATAACTGTGGATCCTCAATACTGGAATAGTCGTCATCTAGATTATGTGGATAAAAGTAATTGTTTACTTGTAACAGATCCTGCTGTGTACCCTTCTGTGCTTCACAAAGAAGGACTTTCTGCTCTTTTTATAAATTCCGCTCTTCCTCTTGTATCTTTCTTTTCCAGATGGACGGGGTTTAAGATGTCTCTTGCAGCAGGTGGCTCTGTAACAACCAGCGCATGGGATCTCGCACGCTTATGCGGTGCGGACATCATAATGATGGCCGGTGTTGACTTAGGTTTTCCACAAAGAAGGCTTTATTATAAAGGGGCTCTTGTAGAAGAGTATTCTCTGGTAAAAAGCAGTAGACTCAGAAGTCCTCATGACAATATTATTCCTGTTTATTTTGATGCAGGTCTAAGACGGGAAAAATGTGATACAGGGTATACTTATACAAATTCTAGGATGGAGGTATATAAGACTTGGTTTGAGATAGAGGTTGGAAAGACTGTTTTTCCTCGCACAGTGAGGATAAGCAAGGGCGGGGTTGATATCAAAGGTATAGAGTATATAAGTCCGCCAGAGATGTCTAATCTACCTTATATAAGGGATAATATCGATAATATCTTAAAGGATATAAGAGATGCTGCTTTAATAAAGAAGAATATGCAAAAATCAAGTCAGGTTTTTTATATTTTAAAAGAGCTTATCCAAGATATAAGTGATAAGGCACAAAAAGGGCTAGAAATAACAAGAGATATTAATATAACTCAAGATACTTTTACAAAGATAGAAGCAATTATCTTTGATATAAAAAGAAATCCTGTTTTCCCGCTAATTAATCTTCTTATCCAGGATGTTGTTGATAATCTTATTGATGCAAGAACAGAAGATTCTGTCATAAAAAATTATGCTGTTATTTTGAAAGCTATCGAGGATTCTACCCATATCTATATGGAAGAAATTGACTATGTAAGTCCTCTCTACAAATAAAGTGTCTATGTTAAAAAATAATAAAAAGCTATTTTTTTGTTAAACTTTTTTCTAAGTGTGTCGAAAAGATTATTGTGGTTTATGATCTTACGATTTAGCCCCTGGAGGGGTGGCGGCATGTTCCCGGTCAGGAATATGCCGCTTTTTTTATGTTAATAAAAAAGGGCTGCCATACTTTTGTGTGGCAGCCCGTTCGGTATGCTTTTATTATTGATTATTTAAACTGTTCTACTTTTTCTACGCTTATGTCACCTGAGAGAAGGTGTTTTATGCCTTCTACTGCGGCTTGTGCTGCAGAGGTGGTTGTCGTATAGGGTATTTTTCTCTTGAGAGCTTCTATCCTGATGTGCTCATCGCCTTTTTGTGAGAATCGCCCCAAAGGTGTGTTTATCACAAGTTGTATTCTGCCCCTGCGCATGTGGTCCAGAAGATTGGGGTGTCCTTCGTGTATCTTAAGAAGAACCTCGGGGAATAGACCATTTTTATACAGATAATCTGCTGTACCTCTGGTTGCCGCTATTTCAAAGCCCAGTTCTGCTAGTTCCTTGACTATAGGTAGAATCGTTTTCTTGTCGTCGTCATGTACAGAAACAAATACACGACCATGGGTAGGGAGTCTGTTTCCTGAGGCAAGTTGTGCCTTGGCAAAAGCTTCTCCAAAGCTCTTGCCTATTCCAATCACTTCTCCTGTTGATTTCATCTCAGGTCCAAGAAGCGGATCCAGATCACGAAATCTATCAAATGAAAACATGGCTTCTTTTACCGCCCATCCGACAATACAGTGTCCCTCACCTACTCCATCTTTTCCAACAAGTCCCTGGCTTGCAAGGTCTTCTCCTTCCCACACTTTTACGGCAGCTTTTACAAGATTGACGCCGGAGGCTTTGGAAAGATATGGTACGGTTCTAGATGCCCGGGGATTAACCTCAAGCACGTACAGTTCATCATCCTTGGCTGCAAACTGTATGTTGAGAAAACCTTTTACACCCAGTTCTCTTGCAATCTTGACAGTTGCTTCGCGCATCTTATTCAGAATATTGGGTGTTGATTTGTAGGCAGGAAAGACGCAGGCAGAATCACCAGAATGGATTCCGGCAGCTTCTATGTGCTGCATTATCCCGCCTATGTAAACGTTATAACCGTCTGCTACTGCATCCACATCATATTCAAAGGCATCCTCAAGAAATTGGTCAACAAGTACGGGTCTGGCTGCCGATATCTCTATGTCTTTCTTAAGGAATTCTCCAAGTTCTTCCTCATTATAAGCTATAAACATGCTTTTGCCGCCAAGAACAAAAGATGGTCGTAAAAGTACAGGGAAGCCTATTTCCTGTGTAAAGGTTTTTACCTCATCCCAGTTCTTTGCAGCTTTGTTGCTTGGCTGTCTAAGGTTGAGTCTTTCTACAAGCTTTGAAAAGAAGGCCCTGTCTTCCGCCTCTGTTATTCCTTTTACGGGTGTCCCTACTATCTGAGCTCCTGCCTTTTCAAGTTCTTCTGCCATATTAAGAGGAGTCTGTCCTCCCAGCTGTACTACGACTTTTTTTGTCTTTTCTTTTTTGAGTATTTCTTTTACATCCTCAGAATTGAGAGGTTCAAGATACAATCGGTCTGATACGTTAAAGTCTGTTGATACTGTTTCTGGATTGGAGTTTACCATTATTGCTTTCTTTCCAATCTCTCGATATGCCATTGTAGCAAGAGTACAGCAGGTATCAAACTCAAGACCCTGTCCTATCCTATTGGGCCCGGATGCTATGATGATTACAGAATCTTCTCCGCTGTCTCCTCCCTCATCAATCTCCCCATATGTACTGTAAAAGTAAGGGGTCTCCGCTGCAAACTCGCCTGCACAGGTGTCTACAAAGTGGTAGCTTGCTCTTATGCTGTTCTTTTCCCTCAGGGAGCTTACTTCATCCTTTTTCATACCGGTAAGCTCGGCTATTTTTCTGTCCGTAAGTCCATACTGCTTTGCCTTAAGCAGAGTTGCCTTATCAAGGATGCCCTTACCTTCTATTGATTTTTCAAACTCTACGAGGTCTGCTATCTGAGATATAAACCATATGTCTATCTTCGTTTTTTCAAGTATGCGGTCAATTGCCGAACGCCCCTCCCTGTGTAAAGTTGTATATACGGCAGGGAGCTTCTGTGGGTGCAGAAAATGCAGCATCTCTTCCACTTCTTCCTGCGGCAGTTTTAGTTCGCTTAGACCGTCCGTACCCTGCTCTATAGCCCTTATTGCCTTGTTTAGAGCCTCCGGAAAGGTTCTCCCAAGAGCAAGGGATTCTCCTATTGACTTCATCTGAGTTCCCAGCTCTCTGTAGCCTGCTGGAAACTTACCAAACTCAAAGCGAGGAACTTTTACTGCGACATAATCCAAACTAGGCTCAAAGCAGGATACTGTCTTGCCTGTTATCTCGTTGACAATCTCATCAAGCGTATAACCTATTGCAAGCTTTGCGGCAGCTCGTGCTATGGGAAATCCTGTTGCTTTACTTGCAAGAGCAGAAGAACGTGATACACGCGGATTCATCTCTATTACAACCATTCTGCCAGTCTTGGGATTGACTGCAAACTGCACATTGGAACCGCCAGTATCGACTCCGATAGCACGCAGAACCTCTATACCTGCCGTGCGCATCTTTTGGTACTCTGGATCTGATAAGGTCTGTATGGGAGCAACTGTTATGCTGTCACCAGTATGTACACCCATGGCATCTATATTTTCTATAGAACATACTATGATAGCATTATCAGCATGGTCTCTCATGACTTCAAGCTCAAACTCCTTCCACCCCAGGAGAGACTCTTCTATAAGGGCCTCATGCACAGGGCTCTCTATAAAAGCTCTCTCAAGCTGAAGCTCATATTCTGCTCTTGTGTTGGCAATACTTCCGCCTTTACCACCTAGTGTAAAGCTGGGTCTGATTATAAGAGGAAGCCCTATTTCTTCCAAAACCTTGAAGCCTTCTGACATACTGTGCACAACAGCGGATCGGGGAACATCAAGCCCAATCTTAAGCATGGTCTCCTTAAACTCACCCCTGTCTTCAGCTCTCTTTATAGCTTCTATATCCGCACCTATAAGCTCCACCCCATATTTTGCAAGAACCCCCTGCTCATAAAGCTCTATGGACAGGTTGAGCCCTGTCTGCCCTCCCATTGTAGGCAAAAGAGCATCAGGACGCTCTTTTGCTATAATTTTTTCTACATAGGGAACATCAAGAGGCTCCATATATACAGCGTCTGCAATATCCGGAGTAGTCATGATTGTAGCTGGATTGGGATTAACAAGAATTACCCTGTAACCCTCTTCTCTCAGGGCTTTAACAGCCTGGGTGCCAGAATAGTCAAACTCACAGGCCTGACCTATGACAATGGGCCCAGACCCTATAATAAGAACCGATTTTATATCCTTTCTTGCGGGCACTTTTTACTCCTTACTCTTTAACGCAGTATCTATAAAATCATCAAAAATCCATGAACAATCATGAGGTCCCGGCGCTGCCTCAGGATGAAACTGAGAAGCTTTTACTGGCAGGCTATCATGAGCAATTCCCTCAACTGTATCGTCATTGGCATTCTTAAACCATACACTGACACCCTTTGGCAGGGATGACTCATCCACGGCAAAGCCATGATTCTGAGAAGTTACAAAAACCTTCTTTGTAAACTCATCTCGTACAGGATTGTTGATACCATGGTGACCAAACTTAAGCTTGTATGTTTTTGCACCAAGGGCAAGAGAAATAATCTGATGTCCCAAACATATGCCAAAAACAGGCATCTTGCCTATAAGCGATTTTGCAAGCTCAATCTGTTCTGTAAGGACAGCAGGGTCTCCAGGACCATTGGAAAAAAACGCCGCATCAAAGCCGCCATTAAGAATATCTTCTGCAGAACAAGTGCTAGGGAAAACCGTAACATGCACATTACGAGAATTGAGCTCACGAATTATATTAGCCTTAATTCCGCAGTCAATAAGAGCAAATCGAGCAGCAGCACCATCGTAGTCCACTACCTCGCGGGTACCTACATACTCAACAAGGTTGGCTCCCTCCATATGGGGTATACTGTCCAGATACTCCACAACAGCCTTTATATCCGAATCCGAGAGGCTCTCCTGTCCCGCAGGTACATCAACAATAAGTCCGAACGGGCTCCCACCCTCACGCAGCATAAGCGTAAGAGCCCTGGTATCCACACCGCAAATCCCGGGCACTCCCTCTGTCTCCAGATACTTGGACAGAGAAATTCTCCCCTCGGGCACAGGCCCCTCGTAAAGACTACGTACTACAAAACCTGCAACCTTGACCTGTCTTCTTCCCTTCTCGGGCCCGGACTCATTCCACGCTCTGTCTACCCCGTAGTTGCCAATATGCGGATAAGTCATAGTAACAATCTGCCCAGTATATGACGGATCTGTGAGAATCTCCACATATCCTACCATACCGGTGTTAAAAACGACCTCACCCACGCCTTCCAGTTTTTTCTCGCCATTTTTGAGCGAGCCGATACTCAAAGGCGGAGCGCCGAATGGACTGCCATAAAAAACAGTCCCGTCTTCTAGAACCAGTGCACAGGATTTACTCATCAAGACCTCTCTGTATATTTATACAAAAATAATGCATATTTATGCATCACTATCTAAAAAAAATCCGGCATCAAGCCGGACTAGCCCCTAGGGGAGTCGAACCCCTGTTTGAAGAATGAGAATCTCCTGTCCTAACCACTAGACGAAGGGGCCATATGCTTCCCCGGGGAGGACTCGAACCCCCACAAGCAGAGCCAGAATCTGCTGTGCTACCATTACACCACCAGGGAATATTCATCGTCAAGAATGTATCAAAACCTGCAGCATGTGTCAATAGCTGCTGCAATCCGATATATACTTTTAAAAAGATATTTTATACCGAACGTAGCCCCTGCTCCACGTAAAAAAATCCAAGAGATTTCTGCAGTGGCTACTGCCTCCGGCAGATACTGGTAAAAGACAGGGCAGCCCATGCTCATCTTACACAGGATGCAGGTCTTACCTAAGTAAGCTTAGGTAAGACCGTTCGGTATAAGGTAAAATTCTTTTTGCCACGCTTAGTTTTGTTGCACAGCTTTTTTTTTACGGGTATAGTTATCTCATGGGGAATATGGATTTTGTTCATCTGCATCTTCATTCTGATTATAGTCTGCTTGACGGCGCCAACAAAATAAACGATCTCATCACCAGGGTAAAAGAGCTGGGAATGTCGCATGTGGCTCTTACTGACCACGGGAATCTATTTGGCGTGATGGATTTCTATAAGACTGCAAAGAAGGAAGGGGTTGTTCCGATTATAGGCTGTGAGGTTTATGTCTCAGAGGGCGATTATACCGATAAAGAAAACAAGACTTATTATCATCTGATTCTTCTTGCAGAAAACTCTACTGGATACAAGAATCTTCTCAAGCTTGTGTCCGAGGGTTTCCTAAATGGGTTTTATTATAAGCCAAGGGTTGATCTCAAATTGCTTGAACAGTACCACGAGGGACTTATTGCAATGAGTGCCTGTCTGGGAGGACAGATTCCTAGGCATATTCTAGACAATCAACCTCAAAGGGCACGCGAGGCTGCTCTGAGATACAGAGATATATTTGGTAAAGATAATTTTTTTCTTGAGCTACAGGACCATGGTCTTGAGGAGCAAAAAACAGTAAACAAGGCTCTTGTCAACTTATCATCCGAGCTCGGTATCCCGCTTGTTGCTACCAACGATGCCCACTACCTTAAGCGTGAGCATGCCTATGCTCACGAGGCTTTACTTTGTATTGGAACCAATAAAAAACTTACTGATAAGGACAGGATGCGATTTGAAAACTCCGAGTTTTATGTGAAGTCACCGCAGGAGATGTACGAGCTTTTCTCCCATGTTCCAGAGGCCCTGGAAAATACAGTCAGAATAGCAAAACGATGCGAGTTTGATATAGAGCTGCCAGGTCCTCTTCTTCCAGTATATCAGATTCCAGAAGGTTTTGCAGGACCGGAGGAGTATCTTAGACATCTTGCACGGGAGGGTCTCAAAAAGCGATATAATCCTGTTACTGATGTGCACACACAGCGTCTTGAGCATGAGCTTTCTATTATAATCTCAATGGGTTTCACAGGATATTTCCTTATAGTATGGGATTTTATACATTTTGCACGCCAGTCTGGGATTCCTGTGGGGCCCGGACGCGGTTCTGGTGCAGGCTCTATTGTTGCATACAGTCTTGGTATCACAGATATCGATCCTCTAAAATACAATCTGCTTTTTGAGCGTTTTCTCAATCCCGAGCGAGTATCTATGCCAGACTTTGATATAGATTTCTGCTACGAGAGAAGGCAGGAGGTCATAGATTATGTAACAAGGAAATACGGCTCCGATAAGGTTGCACAGATTATAACTTTCGGGACTCTCAAACCCAAAGCTGTTCTCAAGGATGTCGCAAGGGTGCTTGATATCCCCTTTACAGAATCCAATGAGCTTACAAAACTCATGGGAGATGCCAAGTCTGTAGAGGAAGCACTGGAGAGGGAACCCAAGCTTAAGGAGTTTGCAGAAAGAGATGAAATCTACTCTCAACTCTTTGAGATTTCTTCTGTTCTACAGGGGTTAAAAAGACATGCATCGACTCATGCTGCGGGTATAGTTATAGGTCGAGAAGAGCTTACAACTTATGTTCCGCTTTATAAGGACCCCAGAACAGGAGCAATATCCACTCAGTTTACTATGAACCACTTGGAAGACTGCGGTCTTGTAAAGATGGACTTTTTGGGTCTCAAGACTCTTACACTCATAAAGAATACAGAAAAACTTATAAAGAGAACAGAACCTGATTTTGATATAGAAAAGGTGTCCGATACAGATGAGGAAACATTTGCTCTGTTAGGAGAAGGAAAAAGCACTTCTGTTTTCCAGTTTGAAAGCGAGGGAATGCAAAATATCCTAAAACGCGCAAAGCCCAACAGCATAGAAGACCTTATTGCTTTAAATGCTCTATACAGGCCGGGTCCCATGGCTTTTATAGACCAGTTTATAGAATCTAAACTGGGGAAAAGAAAAATCACCTACCCTCACAAAGACTTGGAACCTATTCTCAAAGAGACATACGGAGTAATTGTATACCAGGAGCAGGTAATGCAGATTGCTCAGAAGATTGCAGGATACAGCTTGGGTGGTGCTGATATTCTGAGAAGAGCTATGGGTAAGAAAAAACCTGAGGTTATGGCAAAGGAAAAGGTCAAGTTTGTAGAAGGTGCCATAAAACAGGGTTACAGCAAGGAGTTTGGAGAAGAGCTTTTTGAAATTCTGGTTCCTTTTGCTGGATACGGATTTAATAAGTCGCACGCAGCTGCATATTCTGTCCTTGCATACAAGACAGCCTACTTAAAAGCTCACTATCCAGCAGAGTTTATGGCTGCAAACCTCACCAACGAGATAGGTAATCCCGATAAGATAGCAGCATACATAAGCGAGGCTCGCGAAATGGGGATAGAGATTCTTCCTCCTGATATAAACAATTCTGAGGGTGAGTTTACTGTACGCGATGGAAAGATTGTGTACGGGCTTTCTGCAGTAAAAAACATGGGCGATGCTGCTGTAAGGTCCATTTTAAAAGAAAGAGAAGAAAACGGAAAATTTGTCTCTTTTATAGATTTTTTAATGAGAGTAGATTTAAGAACTATCAACAAGAAGGTTTTGGAGACTTCCATACAGGCTGGGGTTTTTGACTCCGTACATAATAACAGAGCAGAACTATTTAATAATATGGAAGAGGCTCTTAGATATGCCTCCAGAGTAAGAGCTGAGAAAGAGGATACTCAGGGATTTTTGTTTGAAGAATCGGAAGAACAAATAGAAAATGGTTTCGAAATGCAGAAGTTTGAGGACTGGCCCAAGGCGGAGAGGCTCAGATATGAGTTGGAACACTTGGGCTTTTACTTCTCAAGCCATCCTCTGGAGGATTATAGGGATGTATGGAAACGCTCCGTGATACTTGATTTATCCAATCCTTCCAAATGCTCTCCTGACAGAGAATACAATCTCATAGGCCTTGTAAAAAGCATAAGAGAAATAACAACACAGAAAGGCGATAGGATGGCTTTTATTCTTCTTGAGGATTTCAAAGGTAAGATAGAGCTAGTTGTTTTTCCTAATGTATACAAAACCCTTATCAAACTTCCTGAGTCTGGTGATGTAATAGGATGCCGAGGCAAGATAGACCTGTCCCGTGGAGAACCCAAGTTTATAGTTAATGAGATTACAGAACCGGAAAACCTGCCCAATGATGCGGCAAGAGAGGTGCACATAAGGCTTTATGGCAGTAATATACCGGATGATAATCTCTTTAACATACGGGAAATAATGCTCAACCATGCAGGAAGATGTGTAGTATATCTTCATATCCCTACTGATAACAAGGAAACCGTAATAAGAGCATCCTCACATATAAGAGTGTCGCCCGACAGAGAGGTTCTTAACACATTAAAACAGGAAGAACATATAAAAGAAATCTGGCTTCAATAAGGAGTTACAATGTTGCAAACTATAATGCTTTTCATGTCATCGTTGATTACTGTCTACATGCTGGCAATAGTACTAAGAATTTTTCTAAGCTGGTTTTCTATGACCAGAGGATATCCTGACAATAATTTTATAAGCAAAATAACGGATCCGTATATAAACATATTTAAGAGAATAAGCTTTTTAAGAACATCCATGATGGATTTTTCTCCTGTAGCTGCCATACTTGTTCTATCTGTCCTTAATACAATATTTGTAAGGCTTACAGAAGGACAGGATGTAAGTTTTTCTCTGGTTCTGGGCATAATTGTACTCAGCATATGGTCTGTCGCACTTTTTTTTGTGATATTTATAATTATATTAATAGTAATCAGAATAATATCCGTATTTTTTCATGTAAGCTCTGTACATCCTGTATGGTACACCATAGATAACATTCTCTCGCCTATGACATACAGACTGACAAGACTCATTTTTAAAAACAGGCTTATCCCATATCCTGCAGCACTAGCTCTTCTTGGAACAATACTTACAATATCCGCAATACTGGCCAATAAACTTGTAGAAGACTTTATAGTAGGTAAACTTATCGCTTTAATACCGGTATAGCATAAAATGCTTATAGAAGAACTAAGCGCATCCATAAACACTCTTCCCGATATAGGTTATAAGAGAATAGCAGAGCTCAGGCAGATGGGGATAGATAGTATCCGCAGCCTACTCATGCATATCCCTAGAGACTACATAGATCTCTCAAAACACCTCAGTCTGGCAGAAGCTCATATGGGAAGATTTGCTAATACAATATGCGTTATAAAAGCAAAAGATTACATAGGGCAAGGAAGAAAAAAGATTCTGAGAATATTCGTAGATGATGATACAGAGAATGCTGTTCTTGTATGCTTTGGTAGAAACTTTCTTGATAAAGCCTTTGACATAGGAGACAAGGTCTTTGTAAACGGATTCTTTGAGTATAAATATGGAAGGCTGCAGTCAACAAGTTTTTCTATAGAAAAATACACGGACAAATCGGATTCCTATGGAAAGATTATCCCTGTCTATTCTGTAAAAGGTAAGATATCCCAAAAACTCATGAGAAAACTGATAAAAGAAGCCATAAAAAGATATCTCCCCATGCTGGACGAACCACTGCCGGATAAGCTCATTGCAGATAACAATCTTATGCCAATACGAGAAGCAGTACAGGAAATACACTTCCCCACATCCATTGATAATATAAAAAAGGCAAAGAGAAGATTTGCTTATCAGGAGCTTTTTGCCCTACAGCTCATGCTTATGAGAAATAGCATAAAGAGAAAAAAGAGTTATCAGTCGTATGCTGTCTTTGATACAGAACTAAGGGACAAAATAGAAAAATCAATTGGTTTTGCTCTCACCGTAGACCAAAAAAAAGTACTGGAAGAAATATTTAAAGACACAATAAATCCAATCCCGATGGCAAGGCTTTTGCAGGGAGATGTGGGAAGCGGAAAGACACTAGTGGCGCTGCTTGCTTCTGTGCCATACATAGAAGCAGGTTTTCAAGTTGCCATGATGGTACCGACAGAGCTTCTTGCTTTACAACATGCGGAAAACGCAGCAAACCTTCTTGGTAAATACGGCATACGAATAGGGCTTTTAACTGGTAGTCAGAAGACAGCTTCAAGGAAAACGCTGCTGGCAGCAATATCATCTTGTGAGGTCGACCTTATTATAGGAACTCACAGCCTTTTTGGAAATGATGTGAGATATAAAAATCTCAGACTTATCATTATAGACGAACAACACAAGTTTGGTGTAGCTCAGAGAGCAAAACTGCTGGAAAAAGCAAGCAATCCAGATATACTTCTTATGAGCGCAACACCAATTCCAAGAACCATGGCTTTGACATTGTACGGTGATATGGATATATCAACAATAAAGACAATGCCTCCGGGCAGAAAACCGGTCATAACAAGGCTTGCAGTACATGGCAAGGAAGAAAAAATATACGCATGGGTAGAAAACGAGCTCAAAAAAGGGAATAAGGCATATTTTGTATATCCCATGATAGAAGACAAAGATGAAACAGAACTTAAATCGGCAGAAAAAATGTATGAAGAGCTTAAAAAGCGCTATAAAAATTATAAGGTTGCTCTCCTGCACTCAAAAACAGCAGAAGAACAAAAGAAAGCAATAATACAGGGGTTCTCGCATGGAGACATATCCGTACTTGTAGCTACCAGTGTTATAGAAGTCGGAGTAAACGTACCAAATGCAACATGTATGGTAATAGAACATGCAGAACGTTTTGGCCTTGCAACTCTCCATCAGCTAAGAGGAAGAGTAGGAAGAAGCGATAAGCAGGCATATACATTTCTTCTCTACAGCTCCAATCTTACGGAGGATGCAAAAGCAAGACTAATGACTCTTAGAAATAACACAGACGGTTTTCTTATTGCAGAAGAAGACCTCAAGATTAGAGGTCCGGGAGATATATTAGAAGGAACCGTGCAGGCAGGGAAATTGCGACTATTATTCTCCAACCCTATAGAAGACAAAGCACTTCTGGAGAAGACACACAGTGACGCTGCCAGATTATTAAAAGCAGATATCGCACTTTTACGACCAGAACATACATATCTTAACAGATTGATAAACATAGTATCGGGAGACATCGCAATATGAAAACAATAAAGATAACCGGAGGAGAATATAGAGGCAGGTATATAAAATGTCCACCTGGCATAATAAGGCCTGCCATGTCAAGAATGAGAGAAGCTATTTTTTCCTCCATTATGCCAATATATGGTATGTCTTTCCTGGATCTATTCTCAGGTTCTGCCATAATGGGTCTGGAAGCACTTTCCAGAGGAGCAGAATATGTCGTATGCGTGGAAAAAGACAGAAAAAAAAGAAGAGTAATAGAAGAAAATATAAGTAAGATAGATAATAGAGCAGTATTAAAAATGATGCCAGTAGAAAGTTATATAGAAAGTGCTGTGGAAAATTTTGATATAATATATGTGGATCCTCCTTTTCCATATAAGTGGAAAAACGATATTATAAAAAAAATAGCAAATAGCAATCTTATATCTGATGATTCACTTGTTATAATACACCACCCGACTTATGAGGAGCTTATACGGGAAACAGGCGCACTCAAAATAGAAAAAGAAAAACACTTTGGCCAGTCGACTGTAACATTTTACAGATATATGATAGATTAAAAAACAGGAAAGAAAATATGAAAGACGATAAGAACAAAACCATTGTATTTAGAACCCCCCGAGGGACAGAAGAGCTTTTTCAGCATGAGGCTATTCTACACAAATATGCAGTAAGAAAGCTGGAAGACCTATATATAAAGAACAGATATTTCCCTGTTCAGACCCCAGTTTTTGACTTTTTTGATATATATGCTCCTCTTATGGACCAGTCAATGATAAGCAAAACATACAGGATGGTAGACAGAGAGGGAGAAGTCCTCATGCTGAGGTCAGATATAACTCTATTTATCGCAAAACAACTTGGCACAAGCCTCACAAAAAAAGACCTGCCGGTACGTATAAGCTATGCAGATACAATACTGCGTCACGAAGGACAGGAAGACATATCAAGAGATGAGTTTTTTCAGGCAGGCATAGAACTAATAGGCATAAAAGAAAGAAATGCGGACATAGAAATTCTAAATCTGCTTTATGATAGTATAAAAATATTTAAAACTCCCTTTTTTGCAATACACCTCGGATCCAAGAAAGTGTTTGACCTTATTTTTTCCCAGATTGACATGTCAACAAAAAAACAAATAAAAACAGCCATACTATTGAGAAACAAAAGAGCACTACGAGAATTACTATCTATAGGTGGATACACAGAAGAAGAAATAGCAAATATTGAGAATCTTGTTATGTTTGTAGGAGACTCAGATCTTTTTGAAAGTTTATTAACAAGTCTTAAGTTGGATAAAAGTATTATGGAAGAATGCAAAAGCCTTCTAAAAACAGTAAAACAAAGCAATATACCAAAAGAAAATATAAAAATAGACATGTCGGAAATAGGTATCAATGACTATTATTCCGGTATTGCATTCCGTGTATATATGGATGGTGCAGACTCAGAGGTGGCATCAGGAGGAAGATACGATAATTTGCTACGATACTTTGGTCTTGATTGTCCTGCCATAGGATTCTCCATAATGCTCAGAAAGATAGAATCTCTTATGCAAGAGAAAGAAAAACTTCTGCCGGAAGGAATAAACAAAACATTAAAGGAGTCTATCTAAAATGGACAATAAACCTCTTACAATGGCATTGCCCAAGGGAAGACTATTGAAACAGGTGCAAAGATTCTTCTCAGAAAAGGGAATAGAAATAGACACAACAGACGATAGAAAGCTTGTAATAGGAGATAAGGATAATAGTCTCAGAATTTTTCTTGTAAAGAACAGTGACTTGCCAACATACATAAGTCATGGCATAGCAGGACTTGGCATATGTGGAGAAGATGTGCTGGGAGAAAGCTCTGCAAACTTGTTAAAACTTGCCGCAATGCCATTTGGCAGTACAAGAATGTGCCTTGCAGGAAAAAAGGAAGCCAATGAAAACGACATCTATTCCAGAAGATTATCTATAGCAACCAAGTTTCCTCATTTTACAAGGAATTATTACCACAAGATGGGCATATCAGTAGAAATAATAAAGCTTAACGGTTCTGTAGAACTTGCTCCTGTTTTAGGACTTACACCATACATAGTTGATTTGGTAGAAACAGGCTCAACTCTCAAGGCAAATAATCTAAAAGTCCTAAAAGAGCTCGCAAAAATAAATGTATATCTAGTGGCAAATCCTGCATACTATAAAATAAATTATGACAGGGTTGAGAAATTGCTCTCAAAACTCGATATAAAAGAATAGACATAACAGGAGCAATAAATGAAAGATATTATAGTAGAAAGAAAGACAAAAGAGACAGATATAAAAATATGTCTTAAACCGGAAAGCAAAAATGCCCCCAAGATAAAAACTCCTCTGCCGTTTTTCTCGCATATGCTAAACTCTGCATTTTTTCACGGGGGATTTGATATTAATATAGAGGCAGCAGGCGATATAGAAGTTGATCCTCATCATCTTGTGGAAGACACTGGCATTGTGCTGGGACAGGTCTTTAGAGAGTTATTCAAGCTCTATAAGAAGGTTGCAAGATACGGAGACTGTACAATACCCATGGACGATGCCTTATGTCAGGTTGTAATAGATGTTTGCGAAAGGTCATATCTCGTCTATAAGGCAGAGTTCTCCAATCCACGAGCAGGCGATTTTGATCTGTGGTTGTTAAAAGAGTTTTTTACTGGTTTTACCAATTCTGCAAGAATAAATCTACATATAATAAAACACTACGGAGAAAATGGACATCATGAGGCAGAAGCAGCCTTTAAAGCATGGGGGATTGCCCTTTCCAAAGCTTATAAAAAACAGGAAGATGACAGATTGTTATCTACAAAGGGAAGCCTATAACAACATTGGATAATGACTTTTATCAGAAATTATTGTAAAAAGCTATTGTTTTGTCATAATAGGATGCTTAAACTTGTATTAAAATAATAATGATTATAAATTGTTGAAAGATTTATAATACAATGTTAATATAAAGTTTTATGAGAATTGACTGATGGATGATGAAATCTTAAAGAAAATACCAAAAGAAGGCTTTCTAAGGCTGACAGAAGCACCAAAAAGGCCTGCCATTGGTAAAGAAGAACGAGTACAACTTATAAGAAAGGGAAACGAACTTCTTAACAATGGTAATGTAGAAGATGCTAGAAGGATATTTCTTACAACTGACTATAAGGATGGGCTTGTAAGGATTGGTGACATATATTTTAAGAAGAATAGATTTCTAGATGCATTAAAACTCTATTATCTTAGTGGTAATAGAAAAAAAATAGAAGCTATTACACTCCACATGGCCGGGATAGTAAAGAACTGGATTGAGGAAGGGGAAGATAATGAGCATACAAGATAACAACTCCCAGGATTTTGCAGGACACAATCAGTTATATCAGATTGATCCATCACAGTTAGAAGAAAGCGATCAGAAAATTCTGGAACTGTCTCAAGAAGGATATACTCTTCTAAAACAGGATAAGATAGAAGAGGCAATAGAACATTTTAAAAAGATTCTAGATATCGATAAACACAATAATTACGCTCTGGTAGGGCTCGGAGATGCCTACAGGAAAAAAGAAGATTTTCAGAAAGCAAAAGAGTATTATGAGCTATGTTTAAAATACTATCCGGGGAATAATTATGCTCTTTTTGGCTTAGCAGATTGCTACAAAGCTCTCAATGACTATGAAAAAGCGATAGAAATATGGGAAAAATATCTTAGATATGATGATACCAATGTAACAGTGCTTACAAGAGTAGCCGATGCTTACAGGAAGGTGCACAATTTTAAGCGATCCAAAGAGCTTTATCTCAGAGTGCTGGAAATAGAGGAAAAAAACCCGTATGCGCTTATAGGGCTAGGACACCTACACTACGACTTTAAGGACTATCAGACAGCACTCTCTTACTGGGAAGCAGTCATGGAAAAGGATAAGGATCATGTTGATATCAGGGTTCTTACGTCCATTGGAAACTGTCATAGAAAGATAAAAACCTTTGATAAGGGAATTCCTTTTTTCCTTAAGGCATTGGAAAAAGATCCGGATAACTTTTATGCCCTTTTTGGTCTCGCAGACTGCTATAGAGGACTAAGAGACCACAAACAGTCCCTTGTATACTGGGAGAAGATTCTGGAAAATGATCCAAACAACAAGGTCATACTTACTCGTGCTGGAGATGCATACAGACATCTAGGACAGATAGAAAAAGCAGAGGAATATTATCATAGGGCTCTTAATATAGAGTTTGACACATATGCTATTCTTGGCCTTGCGCTTGTGCACAAAGCTAGAAAAGAATATCAGGAAGCTGCAGATTCTCTTAAGAGTATATTGCCTGTTGATCCCAATAATCCCAAGATTTATATAGAGCTTGCAGATTGTCTTATTCATCTTAACCAGAAGGAAGAAACTAAGGCTCTCCTGGAGGAATTTTTCAGGAGAGGTTTTAAGAATGTGCATATTCAGCACATAATGGAAAAGCTTGATTAACATTATGCAAAAAAAACAATTATGTGCTCTTCTCCCCGACGAAATAGCTTCTCTACTGGATGATGCTGCCCTATACAGGGGGAAACAGATATTCCAATGGATACATGCTCATCTTGTTGACAATTTTGACAGTATGACCAATCTGCCAAAGGATATGAGAAACAGGCTGATAGATTCTTTCTGTATCACCAATTCTAAGCTGGGCAAGATATATGCAAAAGAGGATTCTGCAGAAAAAGCAGAAATACTGCTTGAGGATTCCAATATCATAGAGACTGTTTTGCTGGAAGATGGGAAAGGAAGAAAAACAGCCTGTCTTTCTTCTCAAGTAGGTTGTGCAATGGGATGCTCCTTTTGCAAAACAGGTTCCCTTGGTTTTGCAAGAAATTTAAGTGCGGAAGAGATTGTGTCGCAATGGTTGTTTCTAAAAAAAAGGTATCCAGAGCTGTCACATATAGTCTTTATGGGCATGGGAGAGCCTCTGCTGAATCTTGAAAATTTAAAGCGGGCTGTTGAGATAATAACAAATCCTGCGGGTGCAGGAATAAGCAAACGACATATAACGGTATCTACTTGTGGGATTGTGCCTGGAATAATGGATATAGCAGAAAAAGGACCAGATATCCGTCTTGCCGTATCACTTATAACGGTAATACCGGAAAAAAGAGAACTTATAATGCCAATAAGCAAAAAGTATCCGCCTGATGATATAAAAGAAGCTCTGACATTCTTCCAATACAAAAAGAACAAGAGAGTTACTCTCGAGATAGTTCTTATTGACGGGCTTACTGATACAAAAGAAGATATGGATATGCTTGTTAGGTTTTCCCGAGGATTATCTGTTATGGTAAATTTGATACCATGGAACCCAATAGAGGGTATGGATTATAAAAGTCCTTCTGAAGAAAACATAGAAAGATTTAAAGATTATCTGGAAAAAAAAGGCCTTGCGGTAACCGTAAGACACCGCAAGGGCCGTTCTATCAATGGTGCGTGCGGTCAGCTAGGAAAGGTAATTAAGCGTCCTTATTCTCAGAAATAAGGACAGCTCTTATTCTTCTTACTCCGGCAGATGAAGACTGCTCTTTTTGTATCTTAAAGAGGCCAAGAACTCCTGTATGCTCTACATGTGGACCTCCGCAGACTTCCATAGAGAAATCTCCTATAGAATATACTTTGACTTTTTCATCGTATTTATCAGCAAAGAAAGCCATAGCTCCACGTTTTTTTGCCTCGTCCAATGTCATTACTTCCATTGTAACAGGAAGGTCTTCCTTTATTTTCTGGTTTACGATGTCTTCCACTTGTTTTATCTGCTCCGGTGTCATTTTATCCGGATGAGAAAAATCAAATCTAAGCCGCTCTGCAGTTATATTGCTTCCTTTTTGCTGTACATGCTCTCCAAGAACCATTCTAAGTGCTTTGTGTAATAGGTGTGTCGCTGTATGCAGCTTAGTTGTTTCTTCGCTGTGATCCGCAAGTCCGCCTTTAAAGGTCTTTTCTGAGCCTTGTTTGGAAAGCTGCTGATGTTTTTCGAAGGCTTTGTCAAAGCCTTCTTTGTCTACGCTAAGTCCGTGTTCGGATGCTAGTTCTTCTGTTATCTCTATGGGAAAGCCGTATGTATCGTAGAGTTTAAAGGCTATTCTGCCGGGGATTATTTTTTGTGTGCTTTTTAATAGATTGGGGAGCAGTTTTTCAAACTCCTGTTCGCCTTTTTGCAGGGTTTTTAGAAACTTGTTTTCTTCTGCTGTAAGTTCTTCTAAAATAAATGATTTTTTTTCTTCCAGAAGTGGATAGTATTCTTTATACATTTCTATTACTACTTCTGCCGGTGTTGAGATAAAATTGCCTGTTACTCCAAGTTTTCTTGCGTGTCTTATAGCGCGTCTTATAAGTCTTCTTAGTATGTATCCTTGACCTACGTTGGACGGGCTTACTCCCCTCTCATCTCCCAGAATAAATGTGGCTGCTTTGATGTGGTCTGATATTATTCTTATAGAGATGTCTTTTTCTTCTTCCTGCCCGTATGTTACTCCTGTTCTTTTCTCTATTGCATTGATTATAGGGGTGAAAAACTCAGTCTCGTATACGGAGCGTTTTCCCTGCAGCATTGCGGTTGTTCTTTCAAGTCCCATACCGGTATCAACGCATTTCCTTGAAAGTGGCTCAAATGTGCCGTCTGCTTTCTTGTTGTACTGCATAAATACGTCGTTCCAAACTTCAAAATACTTTCCACAGTGACAGCCTGGCTTGCACTCAGGTCCGCAGGCTTCTTTTCCTGTGTCAAGGAACATCTCTGTATCTGGTCCGCATGGTCCTGTCTGTCCTGCAGGGCCCCACCAATTGTGTTCTCTTGACATAAAGTATATGCGTTCTTTGGGTATTCCCAAGCTTTCCCATATCGCAGCAGATTCTTCGTCACGTGGTACGTCGTCATCACCTGCAAATACGGTTACAGAAAGTCTTGCAGGGTCTATTCCCAGCCATTTTGGCGATGTAAGAAACTCATAACTCATTTTGATGGCTTCCTCTTTAAAATAGTCGCCAAGTGACCAGTTACCGAGCATCTCAAAAAATGTAAGATGGCTGGGGTCTCCTACAGAGTCTATGTCTCCTGTTCTTATGCATCTCTGGTAGTCCGCAAGTCTTGTGCCTGCAGGGTGGTCAGCTCCCAAGAGATAGGGGACCAAAGGATGCATTCCTGCTGTTGTAAAAAGTACTGTTGGATCGTTCTCCGGTATGAGGGAAAATCCTGATATTATCGCATGTCCTTTTTCCTTGAAAAAATCAAGGTATTTTTGTCTAAGTTCTTTTCCTGTCATAATAAGTGGATAGTAAGGTGTAATCTGTCTTGTGTCAAGAAAGCGGAGGATAAGGATGGTGGTGTCTTTTTGTTCTGATTGTGCCGCAGGCAGCGCATGGCGAGCCCTGCGAGCCTATGCGCGTTCGGTTTATTTTTTGTTTATTGTTATGTTGTCAGGCAGGGTTTTTATGTGTACGTCAGTCTGAGGATACGGGATTTCTATGCTGTGTTTTTTAAATTGTTCCCAGACGTAAAAATTGAGCCAGCTTATTGCATAGTATTTGTCGTCTACGTTGTTTATCCAGACAAGAAGGGTCATTGTTATGCCGGATGAGTCAAATGATCTTAGCAAAACGTCAGCTTGTTTTCTCTTGTATCTGTAGGGGCATTGTGAGGCTGCATCAAGCAGGATGTTTTTTACGAGGTGTAGGTCCGAGTTGTAGGATACTTGATATGGGATTCTGAGAATGACTTGTCTGTCAAAGTGAGAGTAGTTGTATACGTCCTGGTCCACTATTCTTGAGTTGGGGAGTATTATGCTCTCGTTTAAGAGGGTGTTTACTACTGTTGTCAGCATGCGGATTTCTTTTACTGTGCCTTCCACGTCTCCTATGAGTATTCTGTCACCTTCTTTTATTGGTCTGGTTGATATTATGATGAGTCCTGCAAAAAAGTTGGCAACTAGTCCCTGCAGGCCAAATCCGATTCCTAGCCCGAGTACTCCCAAGAGGACAAAGAGGGAGGAGATGTTGATACCTATAAAGGACAGTCCTATTATAGCTGATATGACTATAACAACATAACGGGTAAGGCTTGCTATTGTAAAACGCCTTGATGGGTCCATATTCTTGACTCTGTCAAGAACATATTTTTCCAGAAAGCTTCTTGTTATGTTACCGCTTGCAGTTGCAAGGTACATGACGGGAATTAGCATAAATATTGTTATAAGAGAAATGTTTGTCTGACCAGAGCTTAGTATGGGTTCGTTTAATATCTTATATATTTTTCCCAAGTATTCCGCTATTCTTGCACCAAAGAGATTAAAGGCAAGAAAGAATACTATTATAAAAGCAAAGAATCTCAATATGCGTCTTACCCAGAGTTTTACAGTTGTCCTGGTTTCTTCTTTTGCTCCAGCACGGGTTAATATCCGACCAAGCCAGTATATTATGAGTTTGTATATTATAATTGTAAGCAGAATGGGCAGAATAAAGCCTATAAGCAAGTCGCCGACAGAGAATGGGAATTGTATATCAGCTATGCTTGGCTTGTATGATAGGATTTTCTTTGCAAGGTCTATAGGATTGTTCATATATTATGTTATATCCTGTTCTACAAAAAATCAGCTGGCTAGATGCCGGCACTCCACAGCCTTATACTTATTATTGTCTTATACTTACTTATATACTTATACAGGCTACTGCTCTTATCGTCAAACTGCAGGTTTTAGCATATATATTTGTGACTCTCTTCTGCTTTTATATATGCGGCAGTCTTTAATCCTGCCGCATATATGTACTTAGTCTTGCAGTCTATTGTTGTGCTCTTTTCTTTATTGTTATGCTCTTCCCTCTGCAAAATCAAGCATTTTTTGCATATCTTTTTCTTCTATCAGTCCCATGTCCCTGCACATAGGCAAAAACTCGCGTATATGGGCAAAAGCATTGAGTTTTATACCTGCGTTTTCCATCTCTTTTCTACCTTCTGCACCTCTCTCTAGCAGAACCACAAGGTCAGACACAAGAAGACCCGCTTCTCTTAGTATCTCAGCAGCCTCTATCTTGGCTCCACCTGTTGTTATAAGGTCATCAACAAGCAAAACCTTCTGACCTGCCTCATACTCCCCCTCTATCTTGCTCTTGGTCCCATGGTCCTTTACACTCAGGCGTGGGTAGATAAGAGGCTTTCTTAGAGCATAAGCAAGAGCCGCACCAAAAGGAAGACCAGCAGTAGGAATACCAGCAATACAGTCAAAATCCAAACCTTCAGCAAGAGCTGCATACGCCAGAACAACATTCTCAAAAAGAGATGGAAAAGACGGTACCCTTCTGAGATCTACATAAAAAGGAGAACGCTTGCCGGATTTTAGAACAAAATCGCCAACCTTAAAGCAATTGGCATCTATAAGCCCACGCAACACCTTCTGTTTTAGATAATCCTGTCCGGAGGTTTTATCTGCCTTCGCTATATCCCGTCGTGCACGCCTTATATCCTCAGTGATATCGGCTGCAGCTTTTGCAGGGTCTTCTGCATTATATATAGCTCTTGCAACCACAACTAAGACACCCTTGCCGTCAGCCCTTGCACCAGATAAAACAGCATCGTAGGCACTACCACCCTGCGCTCCCACACCCGGAGCAAGAAACCAGACATCTGGATACTTCTGTCTAAGAGAAACAAGAACATCCGGCATATTGCCCCCTACAACAAGACCAACATTGCTCCCCCACTCGGCTGCAAGCTCGGCAACCCTTTCAAAAACAGGCTGCCCTCCTATTAGAAACTTCTCCTCAAGCTCGCAGGCACTTGGGTTGCTTGTCCTGCACAGAACAAAAACACCCTTACCCTCATGCGACAAAAACGGACTTACCGCATCCTTACCCATATAAGGATTGAGAGTAACAGCATCCGCATTCAGCCACCTGTAGCATGCAGCAGCATAAGCTTCTGAAGTGGAGCCAATATCCCCTCGCTTAACATCAAGCACACACAATGCCCCACTATCCTGTATAAGCTTTACCGTATCCTCAAGCGCACGCATCCCCTCAGGACCATATGCCTCGTAAAAAGCACTATTAGGCTTATAGGCAATCGAATAATCAACAGTAGCCTCTATAACCCGTTTGTTTTTATTGATAATAGCAGAATAGACATCAGACTCTTCCTCGCAAGAAAGTCTGGGGTCAAGCCCGACACACAATAAACTATCTTTTTTATCAGAAAGCTCGGAAAGCCTATCAAAAAAACTCAAAACCAGTACCTCCGCCTATAAAAAAAAAGTATATTACAATATGATTAGCACTATACAAAAAAGGAGCATACTTTACAATCGATGAAAAACATAACAAAAACCATTCTTAGCCTGGCAGCAATACTTACACTCTGGGCATGTCAAGGAGGAGTGAAAATGAAAGAAACAACAAAACCACCAACACCCGAATATACAGAAATAAACGGACAAAAAACAGCATACTTTCGCTATAACACAAAAGCAAAAGGCATGCCAATACTATACATCCACGGCTACAACGGCACAGGCCTTGGTATAAGCTACATTGCACCATACCTAAAAGAACACCCAATATATGCACCAGACTGGCCAGGAGCAGGACTCTCTGATAAACCCCAAGACCCGGGTTACTACTATCCCAGCAAATACACAGACTTTTTTATAAAATTCATGCAAAAAATGGGCATAGAAAAAGCCATAATAATAGGCCACTCACTAGGCGGCAGACTAGCAAGCCATCTGGCATACCGGGCACCGGACAAAACCCCACTTCTAATACTCATAGACCCATATGGATTTGCAGTACAGGACGATAACTTTGCATTCCAGCTCTCAAAATTTGGTCCACTAGTAGACCTTGCATTTTCATTCAACAACTACGACATAGCAAAAAACTCCATAGAAAACTCCGCATTTACATCAAAAGAAGCAGTTCCACCAGACTATCGCGACTACATACTCTCCGCCCTCTTCCAACACAACGCCAACGACTCACTAAAACTCGTAACCAAGTACCTCATACACAGAGACTATCTGGACAACATACTCCCCGGCATAAAACAACCCGTACTCCTCCTCTGGGGACGTGAAGACAAAGTCATGAAAATCATACACGCACACGAGTTTACATCCCGACTTGGAATAGTATATTTCTATAGCATAGAAGGACAAAACCATATGCCACATATAGAACAACCACAAAAAATAGCAGAATACATAAAAAACTTCTTAAAAATAAAAAAACACAACTAAAACCGAACGTCAGGAGCGCGCACATACAAGCAAAACAAAAAAAAGACGCGATCCCTCCTGCCTACGGCAAAGAATACAATAATCACAAACAGAACACAGAAACAAATCCAAATAGACAAAAAAAGTCGCTTGACAATATTATATAAGAAGATGAAAATGAATATAAAAAAATACCAGTACATCCAGAATAGTGATATTTAAACTGTTGTATTATAAGGGTTATAAGCACATACCAACAAATTTGATATTGTTATTTTGGCAGTAAGAGTGTACAAAGGAGTCGTTTAAAAAAAAATGAATGAAGAAATGTTTAATTTGATAGAAGATCTTAAAAAAGACAGAAGACTTTTTTCTTTTGATGAGGCAGCTACTAAACAAGTTGTAGTTTTAAAAATTCTAAAAGCCTTAGGTTGGAATCCATTTAACATCGATGAGATTTACCCAGAATATTCCGTTGGCAGTAAAAGAGTGGATTATGCACTTAGATATAATATGAGAGATAAGGTATTTATAGAAGTAAAAAAAATTAGAGAAGATTTGGAGAAACACCAAGAACAACTTTTAAATTATTCTTTTAAAAAAGGAGTAAAACTTTCAATATTAACAAATGGTATTAGCTGGTGGTTTTATTTACCTCTTAGAGAAGGCAGTTGGGAACAAAGAAAGTTTTATACAATAGAAATATACGATCAAAAGACCGAAGACATTGTAAATAAGTTTGAAGAGTTTTTATCAAAAGAGAATGTTATCTCTGATAGAGCAGTAGAAAATGCCGAGAATCTGTATAAAAGTAGACAAAAAGAATATTTGACAAGAGAAACACTTCCAAAGGCGTGGAACAAGATAATAACAGAACCCAATGAGCTTTTAGTTGAGCTATTGGCTGATACTACAGAAAAATTATGTGGCTATAAACCTGATAATGAAACAGCAGAAGAGTTTTTGATAAAAATTACTCAAGGTACCACCACAAATACCAAAAAGAAAATACAAACCACAACACAACCTGAATATAACAAGATATCAGACATTTCCTCCGATAGTTATAGTGGGAAAAGAATTGTATCATTTACTTTTAAAGGAACCAGATACCCTGTGCAATCATGGAAAGAGTTGTTGATAAAAATAGTCAATCTTATGCTTTCTGCTCATAAAGAGCAATTTAACATAGTTCTTAATTTAGCAGGACAAAAGCGACCATATTTTACAAGAAATCCTAATGAATTAAGAAACCCAGAGAAGATAGATAACACAGATATTTATATAGAAACAAACCTTAGCGCTAACAGTATTGTTAAGCTTTCAAAAAGAATTATAGCAAGCTTTGAATATAATGAAGAAGACTTTTTTATAGAAGCCCAATAAATAAAATGTGGCGCCCTATAATTGCTAACACACGGGTATCCGATTAGACCTCAACACTCGATAAAAACCATCCATGTCCTGACTTCGCATAGCACAAGCAAGCAAAACGCTATAAAGAAGAGCTCTCCTCAAGTCTTATCATGGGAGAAAAAGTAAATATATATGCATAGGCTTTTTTTGTAAAATTCTCTCCTGTCATTTTTGCAAGGACTTTCTTTATGTCTATTGGGCTTTTATCTTTTTTTATAAAGTATTCCTCAAGATTTTTATCCGATATGGTAAATCTATCGTTGTTTCTTTTTATAACGGCAATAAATTTATAATCCAGATCAGTATATGCTATGCTTGCATCTCCATGGCTGTTGTTGCAGATAAGAATTCCACCTTTTCTAAGATATTTTTTACAGGATTGAGAAATAAAGCCTGCATAAAAAGAAAAAAGAATATCAAAGGTGTTTTCTTCCAGTGGGAGTTTATCTGAAAAATCTCCCATAATGGCAGTGATAACAGGATTATCATCGTATCTTTTGTTTGCTTCTATGTATTTTATAACTTTTTTATCATCAAAAAATGCGGCAATTCTTTTGTCAGTGTCAATGTAGGTCATGTCCCTGATAAAAAAGGATGGGGTTATATGTACAAAGCTACCAGGATATAAGCCTCTATCCGGTTTATAAATGTCCTGTATTTTTTCAAATAGTATTTCCCGTTGGTCGTTTTTATCTATATAATATTTCTTATACAATTTTGGTATTTCTATCTGCACTTGCTTTTTTTTCCTCAAAATATTGTGCGCTGTATTTTTATTGTAATAGATATGAGACTGTTTTTAAAGGATGTTTCTTGTCTTTCTTTTGCCGGTGGCAGCACAGCCAGCGTTGGCTGGCTGTGCGTTCGGTATAAATATTATTTATATGCTCATCTTTTTTATCATGGATGAGACTGCTATTTCTTTTGCGTCTCTAAAGTAGTGGTAGAGGATTTTGTAGCCGTCTTTTTGTTTTTTTTGCAGGATTTGTCTTAGGGTTCTGTCACGTTCTTTTCTGGTTTTAAATGTGTAGTATTTTTCTCTTGCTTTGCCGTTGTTTTGCCACCAAGATGCTGTAAAAGAATACATTGTAAAGAGGTGTCCCTGTCTGTCATGTATCTGGTAGTAGTAGCTTGTCTGGTTTATTTTTTTAAAAAAGACTATTTGCATCGGGCGCTCCTGTTTTTTTATCGGCCGGGGTTTATACATAGTTGATTGTCTTTTATAAAAACAGTTATGTTTTGCAATAGTATTGTGTTTCCTATGTCTGTCTCGTAGAGCTTGAGTTCTGTAAGGCGTTTAAGCAGGGACGGAAGGCTGGCCTCCTCCTCGCTCCAGATTGCAGTGTAAGGAATAAGTATGAAAGCTGGAGGGATTTCTGCATAACGGATTGTCAGCTTGTGCTGAGGGGTTTTTATCTTCTTGCCTGTTATGTTAAGGCGCAGGGTGGTATAGTCTGATGCCCTTGCGGCTACCATTGCATGAGTAAGATAGATGCCTGTTTTTCTCTGATAGGCAGGATGCCAGGGAGGAGATATGGAAAAAAGTATCCATAGATTGAGTCCTATTGCAAGTGCAATAAGGGGTGCATGCAGTACGGGGATGATTCCACCAATAAAGCCAATCGCTGCCCAGACTATAGAGGCCATAAGCATGCGGTAATCAGGAGCCCATAGGCCGTCCGATACAAAGATAGATATAACAAGGAAAAAAACTGCGAGTATCATTGCTAGAAGAAAGGCGGTAAAAAATCGGCTATCTTTTCTGGCTGATTTTTTTTGCTTTTTTTTAACAAGCTGTCTTATCAGAGTAGAAAGCAGAGCTTTTGCGGGAAAAGCTACTGCCAATCCCGCAAAGTACCCAGCAATGGAGGCAAATAAAACAGGGTTAGAAACAAGCTCCTTAAGATAGGTTGTAGACATCCCCGTATTTTCCTTCTATGTACTTTATAAAATACTCAGGATTAAGGCTCTCTCCCGTAGCTCTTCTGCAAAGCTCATCCGCAGGATAGATTTTTCCATATTTGTGAATCTTGTCTCTAAGCCAGCTAAGGATATCAGCAAGTCTATCCTTTGCAATAAGCTCATCAATGCTTCCAAGCTCTTTCTCTATTGCATGGGCAAACTGAGAGGCATATAGAGTACCAAGCGCATATGTGGGAAAGTAGCCAATCCCACCAAATGACCAGTGAATATCCTGTAAAACTCCATCGGAGTATTTTTTGGGTACTATTCCCAGCAGAGCTTTTGTCTGCTGATTCCACGCATCCGGCAAGTCGTTTACCTCAAGGCTACCATCTACCATGCCCATCTCAAGGCGAAAGCGCAGAATTATATGCAGAATATAGGTAACTTCGTCAGCTTCCACTCTTATAAAAGAAGGTTTTACCTTGTTTACGGCTTTATAAAAACTCTCGGCACTGACATCGGACAGAGCAGGAATTGCAGAAGAAATAAGCTGCATATTTTTCTGCCAGAAACTGCGTCTTCTGCCAATCACATTTTCCCAAAATCTGGACTGCGACTCATGGATTCCTAGAGATACACCATCCGCAAGAATTGTTCCGTGCAAATCAGCAGAAATTCCCATCTCATAGAGGGCATGACCTGCCTCATGAATAGTGCCAAAAATAGAGCTGGGTAAAAAATCTTCCAAAAATCGTGTGGTGATTCTCACGTCATCGGAGCCAAGAGTTGTTGTAAAAGGATGTGCAGATACATCAAGCCTTCCACGTTTAAAATCATAACCAAGTTTATCAAGCAGAGCCAGGGACAGTCTTTTCTGCTCTTCCTTATCCGTCTTATAGTGCAAAAAGGAGTCATCCACTTGGTTTATCTCTCCAATCCGCTGCACAAGCTCCACGATAGGCGCTTCTACTGCATCAAAAATTCTCTTGATATCGGATGCCTTTGCATAGGGCTCATATTCGTCCAAAAGTGCATCATAGGGATGTTCCTGGTATCCATACAGGGAAGCCATCTCACGCACCATATCCACAATCTCTGACAAAACAGGCGCAAACAGACCAAAATCATCCTCGATCCTTGCCTTTTGCCACACAGCCTGCGCCCTGCTGGTAACCTGCGCAAAACGCACAACAAGCTCCTCTGGTAGTTTGATAGCCCTAGAGTACTCGCGATAAGTCTCCCGCACTATAGCAGCGTCCGTATCACTCAGAGACTCTGCTCCAGCCGGCCTATCGGAAGACGCACCGGCTTCTTCAAGTAGGCGTCCCAGCTCATCAGAAGTCCTCCTTTTGTGTATAAGTGACTGAAGCAGCGCAGCCTGCTCAGCTCTCTCAGCAATCGCAGCCTCAGGCATATAAGTCTCTTGGTCCCACCCTAGAATTGCCTGAACATGAGAAAGGAGATAAATCTCTTTGTAATAATCTTTTATCTTAGCAACAACATCTTTATAATCCATAATCCATAAACACCTCAAAAACAAAGATAAACAGATATAACACCTAGAATATAACAAAAACTTATAAAAAAATAAAAGCACTCAATATAAAAAAACAAAAGACAAGTTCAAACCCCCTTATAAAAATACAAAAGAAAAACAAAAATACAAAAAATACCGAACGTTACAGTCGCGCCCAAGAAAAGAAAAAACAAAAGTAAGGCGCGCCCTCCACTGCCCTAGGCACACATAGGGTAAAAAAAAAGGGCTGCCTGCGGATGCTGGCAGCCCATTCGGTATAAAAAAGTATTAAAAGCTATCTAAAATCAAAGCTCAAGAGAACGCTCAGAAACACGCATAACGCAAGATGCAACAAAATCATCCAGAGCAACACCCTGCCTCTGTTCGCCGCCGCGCACACGCACGGATACAGAAGAAGACTCCTTCTCCTTCTCACCAACAATAAGGGTATACGGCACCTTGGAAGTCTGCGCCTTTCTTATCTTGGCATTCATCCTATCGGAAGAAAGGTCAGCTTCTGCGCGCAAGCCCCTAGAACGGAAAGCCCTGACAACATCATGTGCATAATCGTTAAAAGCATCGGCAACCGGCACTACAACAGCCTGCACAGGGGCAAGCCAAAGAGGAAATGCACCAGCATAATGCTCTGTTAGAACACCAAAGAAACGCTCAAGAGACCCCAGCAAAGCCCTGTGAACCATATAAGGCCTCTTCTCCTTGCCGTCAGCATCCACAAAAGTAATATCAAAACGTTCCGGAAGATTAAAATCAAACTGAATTGTAGAAGTCTGCCACTCACGTCCAAGAGCATCTTTTATCTTAAGATCAATCTTAGGACCGTAGAACGCACCACCGCCCTCGTCAACCTCATACTCAAGCCCCTCTTTCTCTATAGCACGTCGGAGAGCCTCTGTAGCCTGCTCCCAACGCTCCTCCTCGCCTACACTTTTTTCAGGACGCGTAGAAAGATAAGCCTTAACATCAGAAAATCCAAAAGTCTTCCACATAAAAAGAGAAAATCTCAGCGTCTCAAGAATCTCATCCTCAACCTGAGATGGCGTACAAAAAATGTGGGCATCATCCTGAGTAAAACCTCGTACACGCAGAAGCCCATGTAAAACACCAGAACGCTCATACCGGTAAACCGTACCCAGCTCTGCCCAGCGGAGAGGGAGCTCTCTATAAGAACGCATATGAGTCTTATAGATGAGAATATGAAAAGGACAATTCATCGGCTTAACATAATAATCGCTCTTATCAATCTCCATGGGTGCATACATATTCTCTTTATAAAAAGAAAGATGCCCAGAAGTCTCCCACAACCAGGACTTACCAACATGAGGCGTATAGAGAATATCATAACCATTGGCAAGATGCTGACGCCTCCAGAAATCCTCAATCTCAAGCCTTATCCTTGCCCCCTTGGGATGCCAATAGATAAGCCCTGGCCCTGCCTCCTCATGCACAGAAAACAAATCAAGCTCCTTACCCAATCGCCTATGGTCTCTCTTCTCTACTTCCTTAAGATGCTCCAAGTACTGTCTGAGCTCCTTGGGAGTATGCCAGGCAGTACCATAAATACGCACAAGCATAGGTCTTTTCTCATCCCCACGCCAGTAAGCACCGGCAACACTCAGAAGCTTAAATGCCTTGGGATTAATCTGAGAAGTACGCTCCACATGAGGTCCTCGGCACAAATCCACAAAATCCCCATGCCGGTAAACAGAGACCTCAGCATCATCAGGCAAATCATCAAGAATCTCAAGCTTATAAGGCTGGTCCTTAAAAAGCTCTCTTGCCTCCTCACGCGAAACAACCTGCTTCTCAAAAGGCAAATCCTTGGCTATAATCTCAGCCATTAAAGACTCAATCTTATCAAAATCCTCCTGTCCCACAGGACGTGGAAGCTCAAAATCATAATAAAAACCATTCTCAATAGCAGGACCAATAGCCACCTTAGTCCCCGGGAAAAGCCGCATAACAGCATCCGCCATAACATGAGCAGCAGAATGCCTAACTCGCTCTATATCGAGACGGGACATAAAAAACTCCTTTAAGCAAAAATAAGTAAAACAAGTCTCTATAATATGGAAAGAAAAGAGATATCTGTCAATCAATCAATACCGAACGTCGGAGCCATGTAAGCAAAAGAAAAGCAGAAAAGAGCGGCTCCTCCTGCCTACGGCATAAAAACATTTATCAATCAACTTGACATTTTTTTACAATACAGATATATTCTTTACAACAAATATCGCAGGGTAGAGCAGTTGGTAGCTCGTCGGGCTCATAACCCGAAGGTCGGAGGTTCGAGTCCTCCCCCTGCTAATCTCTCGCCGAAAGGCGATTTTTTTTTGCTTATAAAAATTCACAAGAGCACACCTGTTATGATAAAAAATAAAACAGCCTTTTTAAACTTTAATAAAGAAATACTGATAGGAGAAATAGGAGCAATACTGGGAGCACAAATAGCCTCTTACATAATATTTTCATTAACACACTCGAGAGACCTTGCTTCCATAGCAGCAATCTTGGGGTCTATAATAGGCGGAGCAATACTCTACCTTCCAACCCGCTACTACCATCAAAAACAGGCAAATACATTTTCTCCCAGAAAATTTGGCAAGGACCTGCTGTATTTTACACCGGTTGCTCTTGCATTAACAATACTTATCTACTATCCAAGTCTATATATGTTTGAAAATTATTTTCTAGGAAAACAGACTTTTATAATCTTTTCTACCTTTTTTTCACAGAGCATAAGCTTCTTTCTGTTTTTAATAGCAATAAACATATACAGAACAGCAATCCTTACGATAAAAGAAAAAGAACTATAAAGCACTATGCCTCAACATCAATCTCGCTGCCTACAGAATCATCATACACAGGTTCTGCCTCGGTTTGCTGCACATCAGAAGAAACATCAGAGGAAGGCGGCTCGGGAAGAGGAGGAGTAATAGGCATATATTCTACAGGCTCTATGTAATCCATAACAGCCTCCTAATATAAATATAACAAAAACAAAGAATTAAATCAAATTTAACCCAAGAAGTGGCATCTAATGTGACAAAATATCCTCAATAAATGACAAAGAGCCAGAAGAAGGGAGCCTATGATAAGAAGCAGAACAGGAAGAAGCAAGATATCGCATCTTGTCACCGTCTCCCGCATCGAGCAGTAGCACATTAACACCAGAAGAAGAAATCCGTCCGAGAATCTCCACAGCCTCAAGAAAACTGTCATTGCCTGCCATAATCGGCACATTGGACTCTGCATCAGAAATAAGAACAAGAGAAGCCCTATCCGCAGAACCTTTAAACCGCTCCAGCCTTATAATATCCCAGGCCTTAAGCAAACCGGCAGGAAGAGGCGTAGCATCCCCTACTCGGATATCCTCCATAGCCTTGGAAGCCATAAAAGCACTCACAGAAGGTTGCATGATGACATCTGCAGAATCTCCGTAAAAAGAAACAATTGCCACCCTGCACCTGTAAATATATGCCCTCCTCAGCAAAGATAAAGCTGCACCCTTGGCAACGGCCATTCTTCTTTTTACTCCCATTGACTCAGAAGCATCTACCAAAAACACAACAAGGTCCGTAGCATCCTTTTTCCTTACCCGTCTTCTGAGATGAGGAAAAGAAGGCCTTTTATCCCCCTCAGAAATAGCAGCTATAAAAGAAGAAAAAAAACTGACATCAGATATTTTCTCTCCACTAGAAAAAGGTCGTACGGATACAGCACGTCCCCTTGTACCCGTAGTTTTTTTCTCCGAGCGCAGCAATCTGCCTTTTAAAACCCCATCGCCAGCTATATCTACATCCACATCTATATTTATTATTTTTTCGACTTGTTCAGGATTTTTTTTTTAAGAAAATCAAAGACAATACTGCCTGCAGCAGCAGCACCAGGAACCATCATGTCATCGGACATCTCAACAAGCTCAGTATGCTTTTTTTCTTTAGCTTCTGAGTCAGAATCTCCAGAAATAACAGAAGAGATTCTCCTTAAGACCTTATCGGGAGAGTCAAAAAGCCCTCCTTCAATTCTATGAAAAAGAACCCATGGAGCAACAATATGAAGTAAAGAAACACTAGCAACATTATGCTCAAGAAATGCGGCAAGTGCCCTTGCTGCCATAACCATGATTATCTCGGCTCTATGACCTGATACAGATGCAGCATCTGCAAGCCTTACAGCCTCGTCCAACAAGTCATCCGATAAAATAACAGAATTCAGCCTCTGTCGCGCAGAAAGAATTTGCTGACGCAGAATATAGTCCTCTTGCTTGTACTGATTGAAAAAACTCTCCTTATCGGATTCAAAGGCAAGTCTTCTTTTTATAATCTCCCTTCTTTTCCACTCATTCTGCACAGAAAAAACAGGAACACATAAACCAAAGCGGTCAAGAAACTGAGGTCTAAGCTCTCCTTCCTCGGGATTCATGGAACCAACAAGCAAGAAACGATTTTCCTGAGAATGGGAAACCCCTTCTCTCTCCACTCTCAATACACCTGTTGCAGAAACATCCAGAAGGATATCCACAAGATGACTCTCCAATAGATTGACCTCATCCACATACAAAACACCATCTTTTGCATTGGCAATCAAGCCAGGCTCATAAACGATTTCTCCACCGGAAAGTGCCCGCTCTATATTTATAGAACCTGTGAGTCTATCCTCGGTAGCATTGAGAGGAAGCTCAATCAGAGGAATATCATGCATAACAGAAGATACAGCTCTCACCAGAGAAGTTTTTGCAGTACCTTTTTGACCGGTCAGAAGCACTCCGCCTATTCTGTTATCAATAAGACCCAGAATCAGTGCAGTCCGTGCATCCTCCTGATCTACAATAGCAGAAAACGGAAAAACAAAATCGGACATACAATCTCCTATGACAACAAAACAATAATACGGACAATAGAAAATATAGTCAAACGCGTGGATATAAAAATAGGTGCAAATACACTTTCTTTTTGCATTACCTGTAGGTTTTATAATATAGTCAATATTGTAGATGTTCCTACAGATATCCTGTCTCATAGTAAAAATATTTACAGCCACAATAATATATTGGTACGTTCTGTAGAAGACTGTTTCTAAGATGAGAAATACTTCCAATCTCGTAATCATATGGATTACTTTACAAACCATGATATGCCAACATGCTTGTGTCTGCCGCCGGAGGCAGGCAGGAATGTGCCTCTTATGCCTATACCATATAATGGCGCTTTTCTGCCGTTCGGTATAGATTTTTATTGCAGCTTCTCTGGCAGGATGATAATATTCTTGCAAGGGGGAGTAATGGGTGATGTTATTCTTGGTGTAAAAGGACTCAGAAAGAGCTTTGGTAGAGTTGTGGCTCTGGACGGGCTTAGTTTTGAGCTGATGAGAGGCGAGATTTTTGCTCTTATTGGTCCAAATGGTGCGGGTAAGTCAACCACACTGAGGATTCTTGCTACTGTTTTGCAGCCTGATGATGGTGCCTTTTTTCTTGATAATGTGTCAGGTACCGCAAGGCCGGAGCTTATAAGAAAGAATATTAGCTATCTCGCAGAGGAATCCATGCCGTATAAAAATATGCGAGGTATGGAGTATTTGCGCTTTATGGCAGCGCTTTATGCAGAAAACGAGGGGGAAGCGGATAAATATACCAAGCTTGCAATAAATATGAGCAATCTCAAGGAGAGGCTTGATGATAAAATCAAAACGTATTCCAAAGGAATGATGCGCAAGCTTATGATTGCCTCCTCTGTCATGATGGAGCCCCAGCTTGCTATTATGGATGAGCCTACTTCTGGTTTGGATATCGAGAATGCGTTTTATGTCAGAAAACAACTTAAATCTTTAAAAGAAAAAGGGATAACTATTCTTCTGTCATCTCACAATATGCTTGAGATAGAGTATCTTGCAGACAGAGTCGGGATTATAAATAAGGGACGACTTCTTACAATGGGGACGCCGCAAGAATTAAAGAAGCGTTTTAAAGCAGACAATCTGGAGCAGGTGTTTATGGAGGTGGCAGAATGAGAAAGCTGGGTGTTCTCGTTATAAAGGAGTTAAAGGGGCTTATCACAAGGCAGGTTTTTATTTCTCTTTTTATAGTTGTTTTTGTTTTTATCTTTCTAGGGAATTCCATGCGCAGCATGTTTGGCGAGATAGAAAAAGAAAATATCCCTTCCGTACCAGCAATTCCACAAGAAGCGCTTGCATCAACCTCCGATTTTGTCTCTTTTCTTGCTGACAACAATATTGCAGCATTTACAGAAGACAGATTTTCAGCAATAGATATTGGCTCCGCAGTAAATAAAAACAACCCTGTTGTTCTAGTCTTCCCCAAAGGTTTTATAGAAAACCTTTTTTCTTCTTCCTCTTCTCTTAGAATCAAGGTTTATGCTTATCTGGAGGCAGGAGGAGGAATTATTGGCATATCCAAAATCTCTGCAACAGCAGATAAAATAAAAAGAGAACTGGAAGAAAAACTCAGAGCAATTATCAAAACCAAGTCCAGTAAAGAAGACAGTATACTGGATATGTATCTCAACCCAGTAACCACAGAAGAACACATAGTAAGACATACAAAAAGTGCAAGGATTTCATTCTCTGCTATTATCCCGTATATAATCAATCAAACTATAATGCTAGCCTTCCTGCTGTTTATAGCAACTCTTACAGGTGCTCAGTTTGTCGCAGCATCAATAGCAGCAGAAAAAGAAAGCAAAACACTGGAAGTGCTGCTTACCCTTCCAATACCGCGTCATCAGATAGTACTGGCAAAAATGTTAGCAGCAGGCATACTGTCCGTAATATTTGTAGCAATATACTTTGCAGGATTCTGGTTTTACATGCAATCCATAACAATGCCGGACTCACAGAAGATATCTTCGGAGGCAGTAAACATGATGCTTGCGGTAAAGCAACTGGGGATAGAACTTCCAATATGGTCAAATATTATGCGCATAGCAGCATTTCTACTGTCGCTCTTAAATGCACTTGGAATAGCACTCATATTGGGACTTTTCGCAGAAGACACCAAGAATGTGCAGGTAGTAATAACACCAATCATTCTGGTGCTTTTAGCATTATACATTATAACAATAATGACAAACTTTGCCTCTCTCCCCTTAGTGTTAAGAATAATACTGCTTTTTTTTCCTTTTACACACGCCTTTCTGTCAACCCCGCTTCTTATCGACAGCCAATACCTATCCGTTGCAGGAGGGCTCTTATACCAGACAATATTTTTTGCAGTTGTTGTGTTTTTGGCCATAATAATATTTAACAGCGACAAAGTATTTACCATAAAATTGGGAAAAAAGAAGAACAGGAAAACAGCTTGAAAGGCATAAAAAAGGCAATAGAAGAGTTTACACAATCACTTCCCCAAAGCACTGTAGAAAAATGCCCCTACCTCCCTGGAAAAGCCTGGATAACACGACTATTTATCACCTATCATATAGACCCTGCCGTGTACGAAAACCTACTTGCATACGGCTACAGACGCTCGGGCTATATAATATATAAGAACCAATGTCCGGGCTGCACAGCATGCACTCCCATAAGAACAGACACAGAAAACTTCACCCCCACAAAATCCCAAAAACGCACAATAAAAAAGAACAATGACATAAAAATAATAATAAGCGACCTCAACTTTGACGAACAAATATTCAAACTTTATAAAAAATACATAGCAGACAAACACAACAACCATAAGACAAACACCCAGGAATTCATCTCATTCCTCTGCGAAAGCCCGCTTGAGACAAAAATAATGCGCTACTATCTGGGGAAAAAACTAATAGGCGCGGGATTTATAGACATACTCCCTGATGGAATAAGCAGCGTCTACTTTGCATACGACCCGGCAGAAAAAAAACGCTCCCTCGGGACATACTCGATGATAAAAGAAATAGAATACTCAAGACACCTGGGCAAAAAATGGCTATACAGCGGCTTCTACATAGCAGAAACAAGCAAAATGTCCTACAAAGCTCGCTTTACCCCTGCACAGATAGCAAAAGACGGAATCTGGAAAAACAAATAAAACAAAAAACCGAACGTCAGGAGCGCGCTAACGAAAGTGAGGACAAAAACAAAAGCGCGCTCCATCCTGCCTGCGGCAAAAAAAATAAAACAAAATACACTATAATCAAAAAACTGTTAAACAAATCTAACAGCAAAATAGCTCAACCACCCATACCAAACATAAACTAACTGGCCAACAACAGAAACACACTATATTTCTTAGCCAAAAAACAAAAAATATATCCAATCACACCTTAGTCAAAAAAAAACGCCCCTGCAACTGCAAGGGCGCCAAAAGCGAGCGAGGGGAATCGAACCCCCGTCTCCAGCTTGGGAAGCTGGGGTAATAGCCATTATACGACGCTCGCATGTTGTATACTATTATATCCACTTAGAAAAACAGTGGCAAGAGGTTTTTTACAAGTTTATATCTCTGTTAGTACCGGTCAGAATATTTCTCAAAAAAACAAAATTCTTTTGATATGGCAATTGTTTACATACTCTTTTTTGTATAACATCATATTATGGAAATATTAAAATCAGCACTTGACACATTTTTTTCTTTCAAAGCATATGTGATGCTACCATTTATAATGCTTGCACTGGCACTCATAGTAAGACTCAACTTACGCGACGCCCTGTTTGCAGCATTAAAACTGGGAGTTGGCTTTGCCTCTATCTTTGTTGTCTTTTCTTTCTTTGTAGACAACATAAAACCTGCAGTAGAAGCTATAGTTAACATAAGAGGCCTTGACTACCCTGTTTTGGACGTAGGCTGGCCTCCCCTTGCAGCAATAACATGGTCATCCTTTATCGCTCCATTGTCCATAATACTTGTGCTCTTTTTAAACATCATTCTGATTGCCAGCAACCTAACCAAAACCATATACATAGACATATGGAACTATTGGCACTTTGCCTTCCTGGGAGCACTGGTAAGTGCCGTTACACACAACATATGGCTTGCAATAGCAGCAACACTGCTAATTGCAACAATAACAATCAAGCTCTCGGACTGGGCAGCAGTATATATAAAAAGAGAAACAGGACTTGAGAGCATAACCATATCCCCGGTCTCCGTTGTGGGCATACTTCCTTTATCCGCAGCATTGGACTTCTTGTATGATAAAATCCCCGGCATAAAAAACCTGTCAGCCAACCCGGAAAAAGCACAAAAAAAAGGCAACCTGCTTGCAGAACCCATGGTAGTAGGACTACTACTGGGCATAGTTCTAGGAATACTCGCAGCATACCCTGTAAAAAAGCTTTTGGAACTTTCTGTAAACATAGCAGCCGTAATGTACCTTCTACCACTGGCAGGAGAACTCATAGCAAAAGGCATACAACCCATATCACACAACCTCAAAGAACTCATCCAAAAACGATTCCCTGCAAAAAAAGAACTATACGTGGCAGTGGACACAGGAATCCTCATGCAGCACCGCTCTGTTATAGTAAGCGGGCTTATCCTAATGCCAATATCTATATTAATAGCCTTCTTTCTGCCCGGCAACAAAGTAATCCCAATAGGAGACCTTCCCAACCTCATATCTGTCATGTCGATATCAGCCCTTCTTTATCGCGGCAACGTTATAAGAACAGTACTAACAGGAATCCCCGTAGTGACAAGCTACCTGCTCATATCCAGCAAACTCGCACCACTCTTCACAACACTCTCAAAAGGCTCAGGCGTAGACCTTCCGAAAGACCATCAGATAACCGCATTTACAGACGGCGGACATCAACTCCGTTACTACCTGTTGGAACTATTCTCCGGAAAAACATGGGCAATAATCGCAATACCCGCAGTACTCCTTCTCTTCTTTGCAATATACAAGCACTCGACAAGAACCCAAAAAGAAGAAAATAAATAATACCGAACGTAGTCCCTGCGCCCATTAGTAAAAACAAGGAAAAGGGCGCAGGTACTCCTGCCTACGGCAAAATACAGAAAGACAATAAAAGCTGCTATAAAACCTCTACCATATCAAATAAACCCCTCGCAATAACAAGACCCATTTCCTGCACAGCAACACCTGGGGACAATCACCTGTATATATCTCTCTTTTTGACAGGCCAATCAAAAATCATAGTCCCCACCTACAAAATATTATAGCATAAATAAAAAACCCGGCACAAATGCCGGGTATACACATGATAAATAATCTTATTTCCTGGTATTATTGGCAATCGCAGCAAGCGCCCTTGCCGATTCTGCAATAAATCTGGAAAAGATAATGATAAAAAAACCAAGTATGGGAAGAAAAACAAGATTAATCCATCCTCCCTGAAAAGCCCCCAGACCAATCATCGAAGCAAACCAGAAAGCATCCTTACCAAAGAAAATGTTGAAAATCACAGTTGCAAAAAAACCGACAATAGCAAGACATGTTCCTGCCCACTCGCCAAAAGTCTGAATAAAATGAGCAAAAACAGGCGTAGCAACAAAGTCCGCACCTTCCTCAGAGATTGCTATAACTCTTTTGCTCCTGTTCCACCAAAGCTGAAACCCCAACCAGCCTGTAAAGGCTATCACAATCCAAACAAGCAAAAAAGCTATTGCAAAGTTAAAGCCGGCTGCAAAAACTCCGTTTATAACAGAACTAATCAGCATATACAACGGAAGAACAAGATTGAGCACAGAGATAACAATATAAATCCAGCTAAAAGGCTCTCTGTACAGCTTGCCACTGTCAATAAAATCAAGATAAGGCTTGATAAAGTTAAAAAACTTGTCCATATAATCACTCCTGTTTTTTATTGACATCAAAATCCAACGGATTTTATACGATGTCAGGTTACCCTTATACCAGTCTAAATCTGCATATATACTGGGTCAAGTGTTTTTTATAAAACTTTGTTTTACAGAAAGATATGCATCAATAGCTCGGGCTAAAAAAAGTTTTTATGGCTATTTTTGATATTTGCCCAAGGCAGGAGGCTCTGCGCCATTCTTAGCTGTTTTTCCAAAGAGGCGCAGAGACGACGTTCGGTATATTTTATTGTTTTTTATTTTATAAAGTAAAAAATTTGCATTTTTATGACAAAAACACTAGGTTATATATGTATTATCATTTTTAGAGAAAGGGGTTTTTATGACAAAAGATGAGGTTCTTGCCATTCTGGAAGAGCTTGTGGAGTCCAATAGGTCAGGTGTTTTTGTTTCCGTGGGTGAGGACGGCTTCCCGGATGCGAGATGGATGACAGCGGCCTTTCTGAGAGGAGAGCACAGGGATATCTATGCCGTAACTTCTCCATCTGACAAAAAGGTAACACAAGTTTCTGCAAATCCCAATGTATTGTGGCTTCTGGAGCGTAAAGGACACAGGGAGGTTTTCCGTGTAAAAGCACGGGCGACTGTTGTTGAGAATCCTGCCCTGCTCTCTCAGGTGCTCGAGACTCTTGGCGGTTCTCTCAACTTGTTTTGGCAGGTCCACGGGTCTGTGGATGAGTTTGCTGTCCTGGAATGTAACATCACTTCGGTAGAATATCAACGTCCTCTGGATGCTTATACGGAGGTATTCTCATGGGAGTAAAAAAAACAAACTCTGCAAAAGTGCTTAATGACTCCCTTTATATGTCTCTTCTGGAAAAGATGCTTCTTATAAGGATTTTTGAGGAGAGGGCCGCACAAATGTATGGTTTACGCAAGATTGGCGGCTTTTGCCATCTGTATATAGGAGAAGAAGCTGTGGCTACAGGCTCAATCGCAGCAATAGACCTTAAGAAAGATTATGTTGTAACGGCTTATAGGGACCATGGTCATGCTCTTGCCTGCGGTATGGACCCTAAGGTTCTTATGGCTGAGCTTTTTGGCAAAATAACGGGATGCAGCCATGGCAAGGGTGGCTCTATGCATTTCTTTGATACAGAGAAGCATTTTCTCGGCGGCAACGGTATTGTCGGTGCACAGATTCCTGTTGCAACAGGAGTTGCCTTTTCTCAACATTATAAAGAGACAGGCGGAGTTACACTTGTTTACTTCGGTGATGGAGCAATTCACCAGGGTGCATTTCATGAGTCATTAAATATGGCAAAAATATGGAACCTCCCTATTGTCTATATTTGTGAAAACAACCAGTGGGGTATGGGTACCTTTTGGAAAAAGGTTTCTGCTGTGGAAGATTTTTACAAAATGGGCGCAGCTTATGACATTCCCGGCATGCAAGCAGATGGTATGGATGTTTTGGATGTTTACGAGAAGACAGCAAAAGCCGTTGACATTGCAAAAAATGGACAGCCAGTTCTTCTTGAAGCAAGGACTTACCGATACAAGGGTCATTCTATGAGTGATCCTGCCAAGTACAGAACCAGAGAAGAGCTTGAGGCTTATAAAAAGCAGGACCCTATAGGCCGACTAAAGACCCTTATGGAAGAGAAGAACCTCATAGATGATAAGGCCTTTGACGCTCTGCATAAGAAACTAAAGAAGATTGTGGATGCTGCTGTAGAGTTTGCAGAAAAAAGCGAGGAGCCTGCAATCCATACTATTTACGAGGATATATATGCGGACAAGGAGGCAATATGGCAGTTATAAGCTACAGAGAGGCTCTAAACCAGGCCATTGACGAGGAAATGGCAAGGGACGAGAATGTCTTTATCCTTGGAGAAGAAGTAGGAGAATACAATGGAGCATACAAAGTAAGCCGTGGGCTTCTTGCAAAGTACGGAGAAAAACGTGTTATAGACACTCCTATTGCCGAGCTTGGATTTACGGGTATAGGTATAGGCGCAGCTATTGCAGGACTAAGACCAATAGTAGAATGGATGACACATAATTTTGCAATTCTTGCAATGGATCAGGTCATAAACAATGCAGCAAAGATGAGACACATGTCAGGGGGACAGATAAAAGTACCTATTGTGTTCCGCGGTCCCAATGGACCTGCGGAATATCTCTCTTCTCAACATTCACAGTCGCTTGCAGCATTCTGGATGCATGTCCCCGGGCTCAAGGTTGTGGCACCTGCCACGCCTTACGACGCAAAAGGGCTGTTGAAATCCGCTATAAGAGACGACGACCCTGTTGTGATGCTGGAAGCAGAGCTTATGTACTCTTGGGAAGGAGAAGTTCCGGAGGAAGAATATCTTATTCCAATAGGAAAGGCAGACATAAAAAGACAGGGAAAGGATGTTACACTAATCACATATTCCAAACCCTTGAGAACAGTTCTCTCTGTCGCAGATAAACTCGCAGAGAGAGGAATTGACGCGGAGGTTATTGATTTGCGCTCATTACGACCGCTTGATACAGATACAATATTTGCCTCAGTAAGAAAAACACACCGTGCAGTTGTTGTGGATGAGGCATGGCCTATGGGAAGCCCTGCATCTTTTGTGGCCTATGCCATAAGTAGAGAATGCTTTGACGAGCTTGACGCACAAGTTGAGATTGTAACTTCTGAGGACGTACCCATGCCATATAATCACAGACTAGAACTGGCTGTACAACCATCAGAAGAAAAAATAAGCGATGCTGTAGCCAAGGTATTATATATGGAGTAAGTTATGGCAGAAAAAATACTTATGATAGCCCTTTCTCCTACAATGGAAGAAGGAACAATCGTAGAGTGGCATAAAAAAGAAGGAGATAACGTAGAAACAGGCGATGTCATTTGCGAGGTAGAAACCGATAAAGCAACTATGGACTACGAGTCCTCACAAAGCGGAACACTACTTAGAATAATAAAACAGCAGGGGGATAAAGCTCGTGTGGGAGAGGCAATAGCCATAATTGGAGAAGAAAAAGAAGACATAACAGAAATTCTAAAAGAAATAGAAAACGAGAAGATAAATCCTGCACCTCAAGAAAAAAAAGCAAAACCCGCAGAAAAAAAACAAGAATCGGAAACAGTCGAACAAAAACATACAAAGCCAAGAGAAGAAGCACCACCCGCATCCAAGCCACCTACAAAAGAAGAAAAAGCCCCCCCAACTCCGGGTAGAATAAAGGCCAGTCCTCTTGCAAGAAAGAAGGCAAAAGAAATGGGAGTAGACCTGCGCAGCATAAGAGGAAGCGGTCCGGACGGAAGAATTACGGTAAAAGACATAGAGAATGCAAAGGCCATTACCCCACAGGCCTCATTATCCAATGAAACAAAGCGAATAAAAGGCGGCATCATACCTGTAAGCACAATGCGCGCAACAATAGCAAAACGGCTCTCAGAATCCAAGTTTACAGCTCCGCACTTTTCTGTCACGATATCCGCCACAGCAGACAGACTACTCAATCTAAGAGAAAGCATAAACAGCAAAGCAGAAAAAAAACTGTCGCTTAACTCCTTTCTCATAAAACTCTCTGCAGAAGCTCTGGTAAGACATCCTGCCATACTCTCAAGCTGGGAAGAAGAAAATATCAGACTTTTTGACACGGCGGACATAGCTCTGGCAGTAGCACTAACAGAGGGACTTATAACACCTGTAGTACGCTCCGCAGAGAGCAAGACAATAAGCGAGATAGATTATGAGCTTACAGACCTAATACAACGCGCAAAAACAAGCTCTCTTACACCAGAAGAATACACGCAGGCAGGCTTTACAATAAGTAATCTGGGAAGCTACGGTGTGGAGGAATTTGATGCAATCATAAATCCTCCCGGCTCTGCAATACTTGCGGTAGGTGCCATAAAAACAGAACCCATATATGACGGGGAAACATTTCGGCCTGCAAAAATCATACGGCTAACCCTCTCCTGCGACCATAGGACAATAGACGGAGCACTTGCAGCCGACTTTATGCGTACTCTAAAGGCAATGATAGAAGAACCCGCAGAAGCATTGATATAAGGATGGGGGCATCTTGCCCCCTTTTTTACAAATATACCGAACGTCGTACCTGCGACCAGAATAGTAAAAAGATAGACAAGTCGCAGGGACTCCTGTCTGCGACACATGGATATCCAACAAAATCTATTTTTGCATGTAAAAGCAGATATAGATTAAATCAATCGTAAGATTAAGCCCCATGCTGAATTTGTTAAAAACTCCGGTAAAACTCAGCTCTGATTCTGCATAAAAATGCAACCCTTTCCAGGACTATGCAGACGCATAACAACTACACCATAAGAATACCAATTTTCATCATCCTCATAGGAGAGAAGATACCGGAACACATACCTATATACAAATACCTTGTAGGAGAAAAAAGCACTCCGCCACCTAGAGAAGCAATCATATCATTATAACCATTAGCAACAAGCGGAGAGAAAACCCTTCCACAAAACTGAACAATTGCTAAATCTTCAAACACACTGAGTCTTATAATGATATCTCCTCCCAGAGGACGACTTACAATCACTGCTGCATTTGCAGCACTGGCCACTCCTATATCAAGAGAAATATCGGCAAAATAAAAAGCCCCGCCCAACACCAAAAACACAAGAATCAATAATTTTTTTGCATAAAACTTCCTTGTATTATTAATCATACTAAACCTATTACATAGCATTGTCAAATTTCATTTAAATCAGCCATTGTCCCTGTGGCACACATAAGTTTGGAAGACATGTTTTTTCAAAAGCAGCGCGGACGCAAGTCTGCGCGTTCGGTATAAATTTTTGTAAAAATCCGCTATCCGACATATAAAAATATGACTTATTTTAAAAAAAACATCAAACTATTTCTTTTTATAGATAAAAAAATAAACATTTTAACACATAAAATCATTGTATTTTGTATTCAATTTGTGTTTTTCGGCCATTTACCGATTGACAAAAAAAACGTATTGCAAGAAAATATGGTATATCATAATAGGACAATATATGAAATCAAATAAGTTATCACATGTTGCCAAGGTTGTTTCCATAGAGGGAGACAAGATTAGAATATCAATGTACCGCTCAGGTATGTGTGCACATTGTGCAGCAAAGGGTGCCTGTTCTGTGATGGACTCAAATGAGCAAGAGATGCTTGTAAAAAATCCGGGAAATCTTAGGGTAGGAGATATGGTCAAGCTTGTTATAAGCTCAAGCACCGGCTGGAAGGCTATGATAGTGGCTTTTGTGGTGCCTTTTCTCTTGATGTTTGCAGGTATTTTGATTGCTTCTTCTCTCGGGGCATCGGAGGGTGTCTCTGCTGTGGCAGGCCTTGGGTCCCTTGCGCTTTACTATGCCATACTGGCACTCTTTAAAAAGCGTATAGACAGAACTTTTTCTGTCAAAATAGAAAAAATCAGTCAATAGTCATTTTAAGGAGTCTGCTGTGTCCATTATCTTTTCTGTCATTGTTTTAACTTTCACTGCGGGTATCTTTGCTCTGATGCTTGCCTGGGCTGCAAAGCGATTTGCAGTTAAGGAAGATCCCAGGGTAGAAACCGTAATGGAGATGCTTCCAGGTATCAACTGTGGTGCCTGCGGTTTTGCAGGCTGTTCCGGACTTGCGTCTGCTCTTGTACAGGCTGCCGATTCCGGAGATTTAAGCGGATTATTCTGTCCTCCAGGTGGCCAAAATACCATGGACAAGGTTGGAGAATTCCTAGGCGTTGAGTTCTCAGGTGGAGATGTGCCTGTTGCCGTTCTAAGGTGTGGCGGTTCTTGCCAGGCTTCTCCTCCCAAGGTTGAATACACAGGAGAAAAAAGCTGTAAGATTGCCCATATGGCTTTTTCCGGAGAAGGAGGCTGTCCTATGGGGTGTCTGCACTACGGCGATTGTGAGGTTGCCTGTCCATTCGATGCTATTAGTATGGACTCTGAGACTGGGCTTCCTGTTGTGGATGAAGAGAAATGTACTGGCTGCGGCGAGTGTGTAAAGGCTTGTCCCAGAGGGCTTTTTGAGCTTAGGCCAAGAGGAAAACGCGGACGACGCGTATGGGTCAATTGCCGCAATACGCAGAAAGGCGCTATTGCCAGAAAAAACTGTCAGGTCGCATGTATAGGCTGTGGTAAATGTGTGAGAACTTGCGATACTGTTGCAAAAGCTATCACAATGGAAAACAATCTTGCATACATAGATCCACTCAAGTGTATTGCCTGTGGCAAGTGTGTGAGAGAATGTCCTACCGGCGCTATTCTTGCAACTTTTCCGGTAAAAAAACAAGTATCTTCACAGGAGAAACAAGGTGAGTAAGATTACTTTTCCCAAGGGCGGTATACATCCGCCAGAGAACAAGATAACAGAGCATCTGCCCATAGAAACAATGCCAATACCCGATGAGGTTGCTATTCTTTTGTCCCAACATCTTGGGGCTCCTGCAAAACCTATTGTTGCAAAAGGAGATAAGGTGCTTGTTGGCACACTCATTGGCGAGGCTCAGGGGTTTATATCTGCCAATATACACTCAAGTGTGTCCGGTACGGTTGTCAAGATCGATGAGATTCCTGATGCAAATGGATATCCTAAAACCGCGGTTGTAATAAAGGTAGAAGGAGATGAGTGGGAGCCATCCTGCGATCTATCCTCCGAGCTCAAAAAAGAATGCCCGCTATCACCTTCTGATATTATAGAAAAAATAAAACAGGCAGGAATCGTAGGTATGGGCGGAGCAGGTTTTCCCACTCATGTCAAGCTTATGATTCCGGAAGGAAAGAGTGTAGACACACTCATAATAAACGCAGCGGAGTGCGAACCATATCTTACGGCAGACCACAGACTCTTGCTGGAACGTACGGAAGAGCTCCTTGTAGGTGTCAGTATATTAAAGAAAGCTCTTTCTGTTGACAGAGCTGTAATAGGCATAGAAAGTAACAAACCAGATGCAATAAAAAAACTGTCAGAGACAGCCTTAGAATACGAGGGAATAGAGATAAAAGAGCTTAAGACAAAGTACCCCCAAGGTGCAGAAAAACAGCTTATTAAGGCTGTTACAGGAAGAGAGGTACCGTCGGGAAGACTGCCTCTCGATGTGGGCTGTGTGGTAATCAATGCAGGCACTGCCCATGCGGTTTACAGAGCAGTGCAGAAAAATATCCCTCTTATAGAAAGAGTTGTAACTGTAACAGGAAAAGCTCTCAAAAAACCTGCTAATCTTATGGTAAGGACAGGCACACCTGTCTCTGTTGTGGTGGATTATGCCGGCGGATTGCCCGATGACATCTGTAAAGTAATATCAGGCGGTCCTATGATGGGCAAAGCAATGCCCAATCTTGACAGCACAATTACAAAAACAACATCCGGCATACTGGTAATAACCGGTAAAGAGGCAATTAGACCAGAACCCACTGCATGTATAAGGTGTGCAAAATGTGTCTCCGTTTGCCCAATGGGACTTGAGCCCTATCTTCTTGAGAAACTTACAGAAAACAAGCTGTGGGATAAAGCCGAGGAGAAAGCAATAACAGACTGTGTGGAGTGCGGCTCATGCAGCTACATCTGTCCGGCAGCAAGACCGCTTCTTGACAATATAAGATACGGCAAATCAACAGTAATGATGATAAAAAGAAAGAGGAGTGCAAAATGAACAAACTCACAGTAAGCCTTTCTCCTCATGCAAAGGCACCCATAGATACGCAAAAGGTTATGCTTGCTGTAATACTTGCCCTTATGCCATCTTTTATAGCCTCACTATATTTCTTCGGTGTAAGAGCGTTTATCGTTACCGCAGTATCGGTAGTAGCAGCAGTTCTCACAGAATATCTGATAACAACAATTCTGTTAAAGAGGAAGAATACCACATCTGATCTTTCTGCAGTGGTTGCAGGGCTTCTGCTTGCCTATAATGTGCCATCAAGTATCCCCTTGTGGCAGATAGCATCGGGAGCAGTATTTGCAATGGGAATAGCCAAGCTTGCTTTTGGAGGTTTAGGTAATAACCCATTTAACCCTGCACTGGCAGGCAGAGCTTTTATGCTTGTAAGCTTTCCCCAGCAGATGACGACTTGGCCTCAGCCTGTTGTAACCAAAATGATGTTAAATCCGGATGCACTCACCGCTGCAACACCGCTTGGAATACTCAAGGAACACATCAAGGCTGGAGAAACAATTCAGCAATTTAGCAACAAATTGCCAGATTATTGGCATATGTTTATAGGAAACATAGGCGGCTCGTTGGGAGAAACAAGCGCACTTGCCATTCTCATAGGCGGACTTTTTCTGCTTCTCATCCGTGTTATATCATGGAGAATTCCGTTTTTTTATCTTGCTGGACTTGTAAGCATAACCGGGATTTTCTATCTGATAGATCCTACAAGGTATGCAGACCCTCTTTTTCATCTGCTTGCAGGAGGCGTATTGCTTGGAGCCTTTTTTATGGCAACAGATCTTGTAACAAGCCCCATGAGCCCTGCAGGACAGATAATATACGCACTTGGCGGCGGCATATTGGCCGCACTTATAAGGCTCTTTGGCTCATATCCAGAAGGATGTTCTTATTCCATACTTATAATGAACGCCTTTGTCCCACTTATAGACAGGGCTTTGCCGCCATCAAGGTTTGGAAAGGAGGCCTCCCGTGCTTAGTAAAATCCCCTCCACACCTCTTACAATGGTACTGGTCCTTGCAATAATAGCTGCTCTCTCTGCAGCACTTCTTGCAGTAACCGACAGCATAACAGCACCTGTTATAGAGCAGGTACAAGAAGAAAAACAGGCAAAAGCCGTAGAAACTGTTCTCCCTGAGACTGACAACAATCCTGCACAGCACCCTGTAGTCTTTGAAGATGCTCCGGATTTGATATTCTTTCCGGCAAGCAAAAGAGAAAAGCCTGTAGGTGTTGCAGTAAGAACATATACGGACAATGGCTTCTCTGGAAGATTCTGGATAATGGTAGGATTTTTGCCTGACGGCAGCATATACGACACGCTGGTTCTTCAACATGCGGAAACTCCCGGACTGGGGCAGAAGATGACAAAGGAAAAGTTTAAAAAACAGTTTAGAGATAAAAATCCAAAAGACTTTGTTCTCAAAGTGAAGAAAGACGGCGGGGATGTGGATGCAATAACAGCAGCAACCATAAGTTCTAGAGCCTACTGTGATGCAATAGAAAGGGCATATAATGCTTTTATAGAGCATAAGAACGAGCTCCTTACAACAAACAATGCAATAGGACCAGCAGAGGAGGCACAAAAATGACATTAAAAGAGAACCTGACAAAAGGTTTTTTTAAGGAAAGCCCTGTATTTGTCCTGCTTCTTGGAATGTGCCCAACTCTGGGTGTAACCAACAGTGCAATAAATGGACTGGGAATGGGACTTGCAACAACAGTGGTACTAATAGCATCCAACCTAGTGATCAGTCTTGTAAAAGACCTTATTCCAGATAAAGTTAGGATTCCTTCTTTTATAGTGATTATTGCAACCTTTGTTACAATAATAGACATGAGCATGGCAGCATACCTGCCGTCACTACACGAAAACCTGGGATTATTTATTCCACTTATAGTTGTAAACTGTATAATTCTGGGACGCGCAGAAGCATTTGCTTCCAAGAACAATCCCATCGCATCTCTTGTGGACGGAATAAGCATGGGGCTTGGCTTTACAATGGCACTTACAATGCTTGGCATAATAAGAGAAATCCTTGGCTCAGGCTCAATATTTGACATACCATTTGTAGCAGAAGATGCAAGCACCTACCTGTTGTTTGTCATGCCACCGGGAGCATTTATAACACTGGGACTTCTCATCCCGTCAATCAATGCAATACGAGACAGTCTTGTAAAGAACAGAAAAGACATAAAAGAGCATACAATAGAAATCCCGGAGGAGGCATAAGATGGAATACCTTGCAATATTCTTTACCGCCATATTTATCAACAACATAATATTCTCACAATTTTTGGGCATATGTCCCTTCCTAGGCGTAAGTTCCAGAATGACTACTGCAACAGGAATGGGTGCAGCAGTCATCTTTGTTATGACTCTCGCTACAACAGTGACTTTTCTTCTTCATCAGTACATACTGATGCCTCTTGGCCTGCATTTTTTAAATACAGTAGCATTTATTCTCGTAATAGCATCACTCGTACAGCTTGTAGAAATCATACTAAAGAAAATCGCACCTCCACTCTATCATGCACTCGGAATATTTCTACCTCTTATCACAACCAACTGTGCCATACTAGGTGTAGCAATCCTTGTTATACAGAAAAACTACACATTTGCAGAAAGCGTGGTCTTTGCGGCGTCAACAGCCATGGGCTTTACCCTTGCCCTTGTCATAATGGCAGGAATAAGAGAAAGACTAGAGATATCGGATATACCAGAAAGACTCAAAGGCGGCCCTATAACCCTGCTAACAGCCGGACTCTTGTCGCTTGCATTTATGGGCTTTAGCGGAATGCTTTAAAACAATACTTATACCGAACGTCGTCTCTGCGGCTGACAAAGCTTTTCTTCCACCAGGAGGCAGCACAGCCCGCATTAGCGGGCTGTGCGTTCGGTATAAAAAAGCCGCAGAGACTCCTGCCTGCGGCAAAAAAGGAGGGCACTCAGCCCTCCCTCCCCTTTTTTTCGCCCCCTTCCTAATGAGGCTTTGTAATAAATAACAGAACAAACAAAGCTCCTGCTTCAAAAAAAGCAAAAAAAATTAAAAAATATCAATTGTTTTAACCTACTAAAATACATATCTTTATAGAAAAGCTCTAAGAGGAGAAGAAGATGGAAACAGTACTCGTAACTGGCGCATCGTCCGGTATTGGCAGAGCAACAGCTATATTTCTGGCAAAGAAAGGGTATAGAGTATATGCAGGAGCAAGAAGAACAGAAAAGATGGAAGAGCTAAAACAGTATGCCATAAATCCTGTAAAACTGGATGTTACGGACGAAGAGCTTGCAAAAAGCTGCATAGAGAAAATAGAAAGAGAATCAGGTGGTGTGGATATTCTAATAAATAATGCAGGCTACGGCTTATATGGTACTATAGAAGAAGTACCCATAAAAGAAGCAAAAAGACAGATGGATGTTAATGTTTTTGGGCTTGCAAGGATGACACAGCTTGTTATTCCCTACATGAGAAAAAAGAAAAGAGGGAAAATAATAAACATTTCTTCCATAGCTGGTAAGCTCACAACACCCTTGGGCGGCTGGTATCATGCAAGCAAGTTTGCAGTGGAAGCGCTATCAGACTGCCTGCGTGTGGAGCTTAGCCCCTTTGGCATAGATGTAGTGGTTATAGAACCAGGTGGTATCAAAACAGAGTGGTCAGATATCGCTTTTGACAACCTCAGAAAGACTTCTGGTTCTGGACCTTATGCGGATTATGTTGAGAAGGTAATAGCGATGTTTGAGAAAAATTACTCCAGCGCACGCATATCCGGACCGGAAATTATCGCAGAAACGATTTACAAGGCAATGAAGGCAAAACGTCCCAAAACACGATATGCTGCAGGTTATATGGCCCGCCCCATGCTTCTTATAAGAAAGCTTTTCTCAGATAGAATGATGGACAGGCTGACAAGACTCATGACAGGCTAATACCACAGAAGATGGCAAAAGCCGTATAATAGGGCAATTATCTGGGACTATCTTGGCTTTTCTCATCATGTTTAAGATTTTATTTTTAAAACATCTTTTATCTAAAGCAGGCTTTTCTTTTTCTATGTTATAAGTGGCGGAGGGTGTATGGAAGTAAGAGAACTGCCGCAGGAAGACCGTCCAAGGGAGAGGCTAATAAAAAAGGGAGCATCCGCTCTTTCTTCTTCTGAGCTTATGTCCGTGCTAATAGGCAGCGGTATCAAGGGCAAGGGAGTGGCAAAGCTGTCCCGAGAGGTGCTTGCTTTTCTTGAGAAGCATAACTTTGACTGTTCTGCTGATGAGCTTCTTACAATAGAAGGCTTGGGTGCTGCAAAGGCGACTCTTATTCTTGCAGCAATAGAACTTGTAAAACGCTATGTTGCAAGGCCTGCAGTGCCTATCAATAGTCCAGAGAAAGCTTATCAATATCTTATTCCCTATGCAGACAAGCGTCAGGAGCACTTTATCTGCCTTTCTTTAAATGGTGCACAAGAGCTTATAGCTCTCAGGGTTGTAAGCGTTGGGCTTGTCAACCGTGCACTCACCCACCCTCGGGAGGTATTTGCAGATCCTATATCGGACAGAGCAGCCAGCGTGATTATTGCACACAACCATCCCAGTGGCAACCTAAGTCCAAGCTTTGACGACAGGGAAGTTACAGACAGGTTACGGGAAGCTGGCGATATTCTTGGAATTCCAGTGCTGGACCATATCATTTTTTGCAAACACGGGTTTCTGTCTTTTAAAGAAGAGGGATATATCTAAAGCCATTGTCTTTTTAAAAAGTCCCAATGGCTTGCCGTCATAAGACACAGCAGCTATAAAGGCAAGATACGGGCAAACCTGCCTGTGGCAGATATTCTAAGGCTCTGAGAAAATGCTATATGGTATCTTCCTTCCGCCAAAGGCAGTGGGGAACGCTTTAGCGTTTACCACGTTCGGTATAAACATAACTAGACTATGTCGGCACCCACAATATGCTCTAGTTCCTTGTACAGAATATAGCGCTCCACAGGACTGTTTTTAAAAAGGCCATAAAGCTCATCAATATTCTCTGTGTTGTGCTGCTCTTTTATGATGCTGTGCTGTTTCTTGAGCATTCTAAGGTAGGTCAGATGTGCACGCGCGGTAGCCTCAAAAAGCTCGCTGCCAAAATCAGGTCTAACGGAAAAAAACGGGAAATCAGCGAGAAGGTTGCAAGGTATCCGTATGGCTTGAAAATAACAGATAAGCCCTTCCAGCTCAAAGACGATATCAAGCTGGTTCTTGAGGCTGAGCAGAGAGTCCAGGTCAATAATCTGCCAGCGTTTGTTATCAGAAGACAAAGCAAGCCACACAGGTATGCCAACATATGTCTGCCATCTTTCCAGAGCTTCCAACTCGGAGTTAAAGAAGAGATAGGCTCCCATGGGGGTCAGGGGAAAATGACGACTCCTTCTTATTGTTACGTCAACTGCGATCGTAGCAGTAGCCGGCAAACGAAGCAAAAGATCAGGCTGCTTGATTCTTCTGTCAGGAAGTATGCAGTCGGGCAAAAAGAGCTCGTTCTCTCCTGTGTCCGCCCAATCCGTAGAAATCCATGTAGGGAGATACCCTAAGTTTCTGAGCCTTTTGGCAAAGAGGATTTCCGCCCTTAGAGAGCGGAGTTTACGGGGAGATAAGAGATTATCCATTGTCTTTCTCCCATCATAACTTGTTATTGTGTTTTTGTTGAGGTCTATGCGGGGTAGTTTTTCCTTGCTCACATCTAAATAACAGTTTTTTCCATACTTCTGCTTTTACTGCTTGACAGTATTTTTAACAAATAGTATATCTTTTGTATGAATACAAAACTCAATGGTATTATTATTCGCATTATCTCATGTTCTCGGGGCGGATGGTAATACCTTTGAGTTACAAACCAGCCGTCCTTATAGGACGGCTTTTTTTATAAGGAGATTTTATGGCAAAACACATCGTAATCTATGACACAACACTTAGAGACGGTATGCAGGGAATAGAGATAAATTATACGCTTGAAGATAAAATACTTATTGCAAAAAAACTGGATGAGCTGGGAGTTGATTATATAGAAGGCGGTTTTCCTCTTTCCAATGAGAAAGAAGCAGAGTTTTTTAAGAGGATCAAAAAAGAAAAACTCACTACTGCAAAGGTCGTTGCCTTTGGCTCTACACGCAAGCCTGGAAAAAAAGCAACGGGTGATGCTCACATAGAAGCTCTTCTCGATGCCCAGACAGAGGCTGTAATTGTCGTAGGAAAAAGTTGGATAAAACATGTAACGGATGTTCTAAGGACCAGCCCGGAAGAGAATCTGGAGATGATATACGACTCAATTTCCTATCTCAAATCCGAAGGCAGAGAGGTATTCTTTGACCCAGAACATTTTTTTGACGGATACAAGGATGATCCTGATTATGCAGTAAAAACGCTACAGGCTGCAACAGAAGCAGGAGCATCCTGTCTTGTGCTATGCGATACCAATGGTGGCACTCTTCCCCATGAGGTAAGCGAAATTATAGGTGCTCTTCCAAAGGAAAAGCTTGCTCCTATAGGAGGTCATTTTCATAATGATACTGGTAATGCAGTAGCAAACTCTTTAATGGCTGTGCTCGCCGGAGCAACGCACATTCAGGGCACAATCAATGGTTGGGGAGAACGCTGCGGTAATGCCAACTTGTGTAGCATAATGCCCAACCTCATGTATAAGATGGGATACAAACTCACATGCGGAGACAGAATAAAAACTCTCACAAGTGTGTCACGTTTTGTTGCGGAGAAAGCCAACATAATACCTGACAAAAGACAACCATATGTAGGAGAGGCTGCCTTTAGCCACAAAGCAGGACAGCATGTGGATGTGCTGATAAAAGCAGAAGAGCTTATGGAGCATATGGATGCCTCTCTTGTGGGTAATAAGAGAAGAATAATACTATCGGAACTTGCCGGAAAATCCACTCTGGTGAAAAAACTTTCCAAATACGGTGAGTTTACCAAGGATTCTCCGGAAGTTGCAAAACTTACAGAGCTTTTAAAAGAAAAAGAAAACGAGGGTTTTGAGTACGAGGCAGCAGAAGCTTCGTTTGAGCTTCTTATACTTCAGGTACTTGGTCTGTATAAACCTCTTTTTTCCCTTGAAAACTATCATCTGGAATCCTTCAAAACAGGACGGGCGGATTCCAAGACACTTGGAAAGCTTTTCCTGACCGTAGAGGATACAGAGGTTATGGGTGCATCTGTCTGTATAGGTCCGGTAGAAACACTGGATGCCGCTCTTAGAGATGCTCTTGGAGAGAAATATCCCTTTATAAAAGAAATTTCTCTTATAGACTACAGGGTAAGGGTTCTAAATCCAGAAGACGCAACAGCAGCAAAGGTACGGGTTTTTATAAGCTCACGCAACCATGTGGGAGAAACATGGGATACGGTAGGCGTACATAAGAATATTATAGAAGCCTCATGGCAGGCACTGGTGGACAGCTACGAGTATTATTATAATACTTATGTTATAAACAGATAAGAAAACATAAGTAAGGAGGACGATTTGGCTCCAAAAATAATATATGTGACAGGATTCCGCCAGCATGCAGGAAAAACCATAACATCACTAGGCTTGCTATGGCTACTGCAAAAAAAGTTTTCTCCCTCTGAGCTTGGATACATAAAACCAGTAGGACAGGAACTTATAACACTGGAAGACGGCAGTAAAATAGACAAAGATGCAATAGTTGTCAAAGAGTTTAGCGGCATATCGGATATGGACTTGCACACCGTATCTCCAGTAAGACTTGGGAGCGGATTTACAAAAAACTTTCTGGACTCAGAAAACAAAGCAGAACAGACAAAAGAGCTAACTGATAAAATATTAAGATCCGTAAAAAAGCTTGAAGACAAGAAAGTTATAGTAGCAGAAGGAACAGGACATCCGGGAGTAGGAGCAATAGTCGGACTCTCCAATGCAAATGTTGCAAGATTAACAGGAGCCGAGGTTATATTCCTATCAGGTGGAGGTCTGGGTAAAGCATTGGACATGCTGGAGGTTGACCTTCACTACTTTATGTCTAAGGGAGTCAATGTAAAAGGAGTAATATTCAACAAAATAATTCCCAATAAAATTGAGCAAATAAAGCATTATATTACAGAAGACCTTCTCAACACACGTTTTCCGTTTTTCTATAATCCTCTGAGAATTTTAGGATTCTTACCCATAGAAGAATCCCTGTCCAGACCCAGCATGCAACTTCTTGCCAATAAACTGGATTCTGCTATAGTGATAGGAAACCCAAACGAACCACAATGGAATATCCCGTGTGGTAAAATGATAATCATCACCCAGGACAAAGAGCATCTCATTCCTCAAAGGTATATGACAGAAAAAGCACTATACCTTATAAGTGCAGGAAGCGGAGACAGAATAAATCTCATTATAGAAGCCCATAAAAAAGAAAACATACCTATAGGAGGTTTTATAATAACCTGCGGCGACACCACACAGCTAGAAGACAAAACCCTAACTATTTTGGAAAACAACTCAGTACCGGCAATATATGTGACCGCAGATACAGCAACCATAAGAGAAAGGATAGAAGACGTGTACGAAAACCCAAAGCTGCAAACATCAGATATCATAAAACTCCAAAAAATACAAAACCTCTTTGAACAATACTTTTATTGGGATAAGTTTTGCGATATAATGTCGCTTTAACAGGAAGGAGGAAAAATGATTAACATGCTGATAAAAGGCGGTCCCATACTATGGTCAATAATCCTTCTGGCATTTGTGGGAACCGCAATAGTAATAGAAAGATTGCTATATTTCAGAAAAATACGAGTAGACGAAGAAAAACTATTTTTGAGGATAAAATCTTCCCTAGAAAAAGGACACTTTGACGAGGCGCTCTACATATGCGACACCAACTATTCCCCTTTGAGTGCTCTCATAAAAGTAGGCATAGAACATAGGAATCACCCAGAACACATCCAAAGAGAAGTGATAAAAGATGCGGCTAATCAGGAGATCCCACAACTTGAGAAAAACCTCTCTGGACTAGGCACAATAGCCCACATAGCACCACTTCTTGGACTTCTTGGGACTGTTACAGGAACAATGAAAAGCTTTGGCATACTAGGACAATTTGGTGCGGTAGCAGACCCTGCTCAACTTGCAAAAGGCATATCGGAAGCGCTTATAACAACAGTAGGAGGGATACTCGTTGCAGTCCCGGCTGTTATATTCTATAACTACCTTGTAAGCAAAGTAAACCTCATGCTAATAAAAATGGAAAACCAGGTAAACGCGCTTATCCTGATGATAAATTCTAGCAAGAACAATGGGAGCAAACAACAATGAGACTGCAAAGAAGGCTTAGCCCGCAGATTAACGTAGACCTCACACCTCTCATCGATGTAGTATTCCAGCTTGTAATATTCTTTATGGTAACAAGCGTATTTAAAATAGCACCTGGAATAAGTCTAGAACTTCCAGAATCAGGAACAGCAGAACCACTTACGGTAAAAGAACTCGTGATAAGCGCAGAATCGGAAGATACAATATACGTCAACAACACACTAACAACCATCAAAGGAATCCCTGCTGTGCTGGAAACCTGGAAAGAAGAAAACCAAGGTAAGGACATGCAAGTAATCTTGGAAGCAGACAAAAACGCACCGTACCAGCTGGTAATAAAACTGCTGGACATACTGAGACAAAACGGCCTTGCAGACGTAGGACTAAGAACAAAAGCCCAGAGATGACATGAGAGAAGACCTCAGAAAACAACAAGACAAACGCATAAAGCTCCTTTCAATATCGATAAGTGCAGGCATTTATCTGCTTATAGTAATAGCACTGTGGATAGCAGGACTCCTGCAGTATCAAGAACTATCAGATATATCCAGTCCCGTAAACATCAAGCTAAAAAGCCAAGGGAATGCTCCCATCCCCCAGATAGCACAAGAACCGCCCAAAGGAACACAAACACCACCACAACCAGAAGCAACCCCACAACATACAGAACAAAACAATAATAAGCCCCAGCCCACAAAACAAGCAGAAAAGCAAACTCCAACTTCAACCAGCACAAAGCAAGCAGCCAGCACACCCCGCCCCACACAACAAGAACAACCCGCAGAAATATCAGGACAAGAAAACGGTAGCAGCTATAACATAGGCTTCTCAGCCTCAGCTGGACAAGTAGGAAGAAGCTTTTACGTACCCATCTACCTCTACATGCCACTACCAGACACACTCACAGACACAACAATATCCTACCTAAGAATAAAAGAACCGCAATTACAATGGGAAACAATCTACCACCAACAAAACGACACATGGTTAATATCAAGCCAACCACCAATAGAACAACGCCCGCAATACTGGAACGCACTTAGCAAAGCAGGCTATAACCCTACAAAAGCAAGCTATAAAAACCGTCCCAACCTTAAAAACGTAAAAATAGAATTCCGCGTGGACTCAAGCAAAAAAGGCAGCCGCCTCACAGACATAAAAATACTCACATCCTCAGGATACTCCGATATAGACGAGGCAATACTATACGGATTTAGCCAAGCCACATTCTTTAACAACACAGACCAGCCTATAAAAGGCGTATTTACTTACAAATTCTAGATTAAAACCGAACGGATTACCCTCGCCATAAACCAAGAGCACAATAAAAAAGCTCGGGTAACCCTGCCTGCGGCACATAGAAATTATAAAAAAGAAGACGGAAAAACCATCTTAACAAGACGTCCATCTGACTCGCGATCTATAACCTCCAGCCCTCCCCCAAGAGAAGAAACAATATCTCTGACAACATCCATCCCCACACCCATACCAGAAAAAACACTCACATCACCATCAGACGCAGGAACACCTCTACCATCATCAGCCAGCCATAACATAAGCTCAGAATCAGAAACCCTAGCTCCAAACTCAATCCTTCCCACCTCGCTCTTACCATTTTTTTTCCTCTCATCAGGCAACTCAATACCATGGACAACAGCATTACGCACAAGATGGACAAAAACAAAATCCAGCCCCGCCCGCCACCATGCAGGAATAATAACATCCTGCCCAAGAACAACAACTTCGCACAACTTTCCAAGCTCAGAAACAAGCCTTTTTGCCTCAGAAACAGCATAAGAAAAAAGCTCCCCTGCCCTAATCCTAAAAAGAGAAGCAATCAACCTGTCAAAATGCTCAAACTCAAGCTCACTACCTAGCTTGGCTACATACTCCCGATAGGCACGCCACCCCTTCTCAAAAGCAACAAACATAGAACGAGTTGCAACAAGAGAATCTATAGCCACATCCTTTGCAAAACCAAGCTCAGCCTCAGACAACATAGAAACAGAAAAAGAAATCAAATCAACAGCAAGAGCCTCTCGTATAGAATCCTCAGAATAACAAGAACAAAAAACAACAATGGAGTCTGGAATCTCCTCTTGACTCATATTGATTATATCAGGAACACAGGAAATCACAGCACAAGCATCCTCCAGCCTGGAGAAAGCAAGATACAACCTGGCATAACGGTAAGACTCATCCCCTGAAACAGAAATAACAACCTTAAAAATCTTTTCTCCGCGCCTTACAGACTCATGAAAAGCAGAAAGAAGAGACCGCATAACAACAACATCATCAGTAGGATGATCAGAAGAAGAAGAAACAAGAGAGGACTCCAGCTCGGAAATAAAGTTTAACAAATCAGAAGACTCAAATAAAGAAGAATCCTCTACCAAAAGAAGCTCAAAATCATGCACACGAGAAGCATACTCATCCATCTCCATAGAAAGAAGCACTGCCTTTAAAGAATGAAGAATTCGTCTTACCCGGTTTTTTGATACAGGAGAAATATCAAAACTTCTCAGCAAATCCCTCAATTCGTATAGAAGTCCTATAAGTTCTTTCTTTGCCACATCAATAGGATTAGAGCTCAACATTCCCCCTATCTTTTATCAAACAAAGTCTTCTCAAGAGAAATGATAAAATCAACTTCGCCAACAGTTTTACCAGTTTCTCTTGCTATGTAAGAAAGAGAATAGCCTTCCCTATAGAGACTGAGAACCTTTTCCATAATAATATTCTCACTTGATAAAGAACTGACAGACCCATCATAATCTGACTTATCAGCAGAAAAATCTATAACAGCCTCCTGCCTACTATCCGCCACACCATCGGATATAGCACCCCTATCATCAAGAGGAAGAGCAGAAGGAAGTTCCATGTTGTGCTCTCTTTCCTTTTTTGCCACAAGCCCGTCAAAATCAACAACAGTCTCATTCTTATCCACATTTTTATCCTCAGGAGCTGCATCAACAGACTTTATCGCATTAACAACAGAAACAACAGAAGAGATATCAAGACTTTTAAACTCCTTGATTATGAGCTCCGCATCATCACACGCAGTAGTGAGAGCAATCAATTTTTTATCCATCTGCTCAGCAACACTCCTTACTACACCGAGCCTTTCTTCAATAAGAGTTATATTTCTATCCGTAACCTCATTGCAATCTACAATGATCTCCTCAATATCACGCCTGATTTTATCTAAAACCTCCATAGAGGACAAACGTTTATCTATACGCTTATTTATAAAGAGAATAGCAATAAAAACCCCTACAAAAAAACCGACAAAAGTCCAAAGAAAAGACATAAAATAAGACCTACCCTAAGATATCAATATTATTACCCAAGTCAGAATCCTTAACTATCATTACAGCAGCACTATCCTGCTTACCTTTTTCATGCTCCTTTTTTTTCTCTCTCTCCTCTTTTTGTTGTTGATTACTCTTTTCATCCTTTATTTTCTCAGGACCTTCACCTGCTTTGGAAGTTTGCTTTACGCTATGACTCTCCTGATTAGCCTTCTTTACCATCTCCTCCGCCTGTACAGACTGAGCATGCAAAGGCAACTCCTTCGCTCCCCCCTGCTCCCTTCCCACCTCCTGCAATCTGGTGAAAAGAGTCTGTAAGTCTATGGGCTGAAGAGACATATCACCTCTCCTTTATTCCAAGATTATCCAAATCCTCCGGCTCCTCATATTTTGTAACCTTAACCATATTAGCTTCAGAAATAAATGTTACACTCTTAAAATCATTCTTGACCTCAAGAACAGCTTCTCTTATAAAAATCTTAACTCCAGGAAAAACATTTCCTGATACAGAAACACGTCCCTTAGTCTTTAACTGATTAAGATACTCCCTAATTCTGTCAATTTCAGCCTTTATGGTAGATATTTTCTGACTAAGCTCACGTTTCCTTAGAAGAAGCTCTTTATATACATTAGCCTTGTCTTGTGTTAGTTTCTTACTCTTTCTAAGATTTTCTAAGGCCCCTAAATTGAGACTCAACTCATCAAGTTCCTCGGTAAGCTTAGTATGTTCTAGGCTTAGAGACTCTTCTTTTTCTTTTGCAGATGGGTCAAACCCAACCTCAACAATAGTTTCTATACCTCCGACAGAACCCAAATTTTTGGCAATAACCTCTTCTGTTGCTATGGATTTACCACCTACAATACTTGCCCTTCTTCCATGACATATTATCTTCTTATTAGCACTCACAGTAGAATTGATAATGCCATCGCTTACAATAACGAGCTCACCAGCTTCAACCTTAGCATTTTCCACAAATCTTGATACCACATTTTTACCAGCCTTTATAAGAGCAGCTGACTTTCCTGCAATACCCTGATGTACAATAATATCACCCTCCGCATCAAGCTCACATTTTCCCACAGAACCCTTAACCTCTATATTGCCACTGGCCTTTATAGAAAAACCATCCTCGACATTTCCTGTTACTATAACAGTACCCAAAAAGAGAATATTACCTGTTTTAAGACTTACATCACCATCAACAGTATATACAGGCTCAACAGTAATCTTACCGGAGATAAGAAGAACCTGACCATTTATCTCGGCAATGGCAACCATACCATCATCGGACAACTTGACATTCTTACCCACTGGCATGGGAATATCTTTCCCATCCTTTGCGGGCAAGATCTTTCCTGTAACAGTACGTCCGGGAACACCTGCAGAAGGAGGGATCTTCTTTGCCAGAACCTGACCAGCAACAACATTTTGCACAAGATTTAGATCTTTGTAATCGATCTTGCCATTCTTTTCTTTTAAACGCACACGAGTATGATCAGTTTCAAAATTATAAATAATTTTTGCATCATCACCATTCTTGGGAGGAATCCCTTCTGCAATAAGAATCTCTCGACCATAGACAGGGCTTCTTTCAAACTCTGCAACAACATCTTCCATAATACCATATTCAATACCATTCATCTTTAGGAAGCCAATGATAACATCTCTTGTAGGATCCGTGCCCCCGTCTCTTGGTGCCTGAGCAAGAAGATAAGCTTTCATCTCACCATCAGTTATATTAACACTCAAAACCGCATCATGAGCAGGATTATAACTGTACTCCGCAATCTTAACAAACTCACCATCAGCCCGTTTTACAACCTTGCTCAAAAGATTATTATCAATATTGGTATTAACTCTTCTTATAATAGCCTCTACAGCTTCCTTTTCTGTTACAGGACGTCCCTTACCTTCCGGTGGATAAACAGCAACATATACTCCGTCACTATTCAATCTGACAAAAATCTTACCATCCTTATCCTTCTGCCTCTCATCCTCAATATCAAAGCCAAGTTCAACCTCGTTTTCTTCATAAGATTTGACAGAGACAGAAGACATTTTTGATGCCACAATAAGCCAAGGCTTTTTACCAACCCCCAATATACCTCTGGAGCCTTTTTCCATAATCTCATATTCAAGCTCTTTTATTTTGCAATCAAGCTCGATGGCAGCCTCTTTCAAAGCATCTTCCAGAGTATCCGCAGTAACCTGGACAAACTTTTTTTTATTATCTTCCTCAAGCTGTCTAGACATATAATCACGCAGTCTGTCCAGAGAAATCACAAAGCCCCCTAAAAAATACCCTTTTTAATATTTCTCAACTTAACCCTCAGCCTTGTAATAGCCTTTGTATGAAGTTGAGACACCCTTGATTCCGTGACATTAAGAATAGCACCAATTTCCTTAAGAGTAAGATCTTCGTAATAATATAGCACAAGGACCTTTTTTTCTTTATCAGGAAGTTCCTTGATAGCTTCTGCAACAACTCTTTTTATCTCTGTTTTTTCAACAACAGCTTCAGGATCATAAGCAGAAGGAGCCTCCAACATATCTACAATGGAAACCTTATCGCTATCATCTCCAGTATACCATAATTCCTGAAGAGAAAGAATAGAAGTAGAACTTATTCTTTGCAAAGTTTTTTGCAATTCCTTAGAACTAACCTTAAGCTCCTTTGCCAACTCTTCATCAGTAGCAGCACGCCCCAAAGATGCTTCAAGCTTATGTAGAGCATCTTCCACCTCTCTACTCTTTTGTCTAACAGATCTGGGTACCCAATCCAGAGCTCTTAGTTCATCATATATAGCTCCCCTTATACGAGTAACAGCATAAGTTTTAAATTTTACATGTTTGTCAGGATCAAATTTTTCTATAGCATCAAGAAGCCCAAACGTGCCAAAACCAATAAGATCATCAAATTCAACACTACTTGGAAGACCTACAGCCACCTTCCCGGCAACATACTTGACAAGAGGCGCATATTGTTTTATTAGAAACTCTCTGATATCGGGATTTTTAGTCTTTTTATAATCCCTCCAGAGCTCTTCTTCAGGTTTTTGTGCCAGAATATCTTCTACCATTGGCTAAGTTCCTTCCTCTTCCTTTTTTAATAAAGTCCTGATAGCTTTTGCCATAAGTTCTGGATCATCGGAGTCCGATGATTTATTAGGAGAAGCAGCAGAATAAGATACTACTGTATCACTCTCCATCTCAACATTATCATCGTCCGAATCATTGTCAGAAAAAAAATCATCCTCAAGAGAATCAACATCAGGTAGAGAAGATGTATCAGAATCAACAACACTATCCTGGACATCTCTAACAGCAGCAATAGTCTGAAGCTCATCTGATACGGAAACATCTTCTCCGTCTAAATTCTCTTGTAAAGCAGGCACATCTTCCATTTTGGAAACATCATCTTCAAAATCGGACATATCATTATTAGACTGGGAAGCCTCAATATTTAAATCATAAGTAGGCTTTACTTCTTCTACAGAATCATCAACAACAATATTCACAGAAGAAGCTAACGACTCATCCTCAGCCCCGGAAACCTCATTATCAGAAGAAACATCAGAAACAATCTCAGGCAAAAACTTCTCCATAAGAAAAAAAGCCACAACAAATATAGCTGCTATTCCCCCTCCTCCGACAATAGCCTTAATCAACACAGTCAAAAATGGATTTCCTGAGAACAACCCCAATACCAAAGAGAAGCCCGATGCAATCCCCCCGACATAGAGGGCCTCTTTTATTCTCATAACCAATAACCATTAAAAGGTTAGACCAAAAAAAAGTCTACGTCAAGCAAAGCTTTATCAGGCACCTCCCATAAAGCGCTTCAAAAAAGAACCAAGCCCTCGGCCTTCCTTATAATCAACCTTTTCCAATCTTCCCACAAGATGTTTTATACATCCTGCAGCCTTACTTCTGGGCTCACCAACAATAAAAGGCCGCTGTCTAAGAACAGCCCCCTGCACAGCAGGATCCTCATAGACAAAACCGAGGTAGTCAACCTTTATATTTAAAAACTGGCCTGCAATAGAAGTAACCCTTTCGGACACCTTCTTCCCCTCAGTAACAGTCTTGACCCTGTTGACAACCAACTTAAGCCCCATGTTTAGATTCTCAATCTCAGTTGCAATTATCTTTATTATACCATAAGCATCTGTAATTGCAGTAGGTTCCGGAGTAGTAACAATAACAACATCATCCGCAGCAGCAACAAAAGAAATCACATTTTGCCCCACACCGGCACTGGTATCAATTATAATTACATCGGCAAAAGAAAGACCGGAAAGCTCATCAATAAACCTATCTCTCTCATCATCAGAAAGATTAGCGATCTTGGCAAAACCAGAAGCACCGGCAATAATCTTAATACCATAAGGAGTATCAATGATTATTTCTTCCAGTGATCTTTGCCCCTTTATAAGATGATACAAGTTATATTTGGGAATAACCCCCAAAACAACATTTACATTGGCAAGTCCGAGATCCGCATCCATAAGAACAACCTTCTTGCCTATCTGAGCATATGCGATAGCAAGATTAGTAGCAACATTAGTCTTGCCAACTCCGCCCTTGCCACTAGTAACTGCAATAATCCTTGTTTTACTCTGAGAAATAGGAACAGTCCTGCTCCTCATAAGCTCTCTTAGAGACTCCGCCTGATCTGCCATAACCTTACTCCATACCATTTAAATTAAAACCTCTGACACCGGCAAGCACTCTCTCCGGTGTAGCAACCTCAATATCCTTGGGTACCCCTTGACCGGTGGTTATAAAAGAAACCGGCTTTTTCTTCTCACTCAAAACACTTATGATATTACCAAGGCTGGAAGTTTCATCCTCCTTGGTAATAATCACAGACACATAATTAAAAGGCTCAAAAACCTGAAGTACATTATATATATCGGCAGTTTTAGTAGTAGCACTCAAGGCCAAATGCACCTGAGAATAAGAACCGCAAGCATCAAGAACACTCTTCATCTTACCTATACGTGCAAGATCTTTAGGACTATTTCCAATAGTATCCACAAAAATCATATCCACTGCAGAATAAATTTTAATAAACCTCTCCAACTCATTATAATTCTCAACAAGAGAAACAGGAATCCCCATAATTTTAGCATAAGTCTCTATCTGCTGCTTTGCCGCTATTCTATAATTATCAAGAGTAATTATACGCGTATCATATCGTATATTTTCCTTATTTAACCCAACACCAAACATAGCTGCCAACTTTGCTATAGTGGTAGTCTTTCCCACTCCCGTAGGACCAACAACCACAAAAACACAAGGCTTCTTTTTTATAGAAACAGGATGCACAAGTATCTCATCTTTAATAAAAGAAGCAACACGCCCCTTCAACTCATCCATATCAGTAATCTGCTGCATCGTAAGCTCAGACTTAACACGGGAAACAATCCTATCAATAAAAGAAGCAGAAAAATCAGCAGCCATAAGATGTTCTCTAACAAAAACAATATTCTCATGTTCAGAAGAAGAAACAGCCCCCCCCTTATTCTGCAAAAGGCGCTTTACATCCTTTAGCTCCTCCATTATAAGCTTTGAAATATCCTTAGAATCAGTATCAGCAGTCTTAACCTTAGTTGCAAGCTCAACAATTCTAGATTTTTCTTCATCAAAAGAAACCGAACGCCCTTCGGGCTTTTGTCCATAAGAAGTACGGCGAGGTATATAACAAGTAAGCTCAACCGCAGGCTTTTTAAACAAACCAAGAAATCCACCAACAACAATATCTTTTTTACTGACTATTCTAACATCCATACCATGAATATTCTTTGCCTTGGCAAAAGCCTTTTCAAAACTCTCATCCTGAACAGTAAAAAAATCCATAATCCCCTCCATATCAATCAACCCTTATCTCACCAACAGCCTCAACCCTCACATCCTGAGGAATCTCAGGAACAGACAACACAACAAGATCAGGAATATCCCTCAAAGTACTGTTTTTCACCAGAGCCCTGGCTACCTCCTGACACAAAACAACAGGAATATAACCTTGTTGCTGAGCATCATTTATAGCATTCATAACAGAATTAATCCACTTCCTATACAAATCAGGCTCGAGAGCAGGAACATACCCGGACGCAGTCTCCACCCTGGAATCTATTATTCTTTGTTCCAGTACAGGATCAATAGTTATTACATAAAGAGTATTATTTTCATCAGTATACTGAGCACAAATCTGACGTCCCAAAGCCTGCCTGGTCTTTTCTATCAAAAATCCATGCTCCTTACTAATTCTTGCAAAATCGGACATAGTCTCAAGTATGGTAACCAAATTCCTTATGGAAACCTGTTCTAACAACAGACCCTGCAAAACTTTCTGAACATCACCAAGAGTGAGATCAGAAAGAACATCATCGACAACAGCGGGATAATTCTCTCTAAGAGCATTCAGCATAGACTGAACCTCCTGCCTTCCAAGCAGCTCAGAAGCATGCTGTTTTATAATCTCCGTAAGATGAGTAGCAATTATAGAAGGAGGATCTACAACTGTATATCCAGCCCTCTCCGCTCTATCACGGTCTTCCTCACGTATCCAAATTGCAGGGAGACCGAAGGCGGGATCTCTTGTCTCTTCTCCCTCTAATTCTTCTGATACTCCTCCAGGATTAATACACAAATAATGCCCCATCTTTATAACACCTCTGCCAACATTGACCCCCTTTATCTTCACACTATACTCAGAGGGTTCCAATCTCATATTATCCATAATTCTTATACGAGGGATAACAATACCTAGCTCAAGAGCTGTTTCCTTTCTTATTCTAGTAATCCTCTCAAGCAGCTCCGCCCCCTTCTCCCTATCCACAAGAGGTATAAGGGCATAACCTATTTCAAGAGAAATAGGATCAAGAGGAACAACAGGAGAAAGCTCCTGTTGTTCTTCATGTGCAGAAGATTTCTTCTCATCAACAAAAGAAGAGGTATCAGTAGACCTTACAGACTTGAGAGACAATCTGTAAGCAACAAAACCCAGCACAAAGGCCATAGGAAGAAGGACATACCACGGGAATCCCGGCAAAATAGCAAGAAAAATCAGAAAACCTGCGGCAATCCAATATATTCTGGCTTCTCCGGCAAACTGCGTAGACACATCCTCTCCAAAAGTTCCGTCGGAAATAGCCCTTGTTACAATAAGACCAGTAGCAGTAGAAACAAGCAAAGCAGGAAACTGAGAGACAAGACCATCTCCTATTGTAAGAGAAATATAAGTAGTTAATGCAACAGAAAAAGGTTCTCCGTGAATAGCCATACCTACAATTATACCACCAAGAATATTAACTACTGTTATCAAAAGTCCTACCTTAACGTTACCGGAAACAAATTTGGAAGCACCATCCATAGCACCGTAAAAATCAGCCTCTCTTTGCAACTCTGCTTTTTTTCGTGCAGCTTCTTCCTCAGAAATAGCTCCGGAGTTATATTCTGCCTCTATTGCCATCTGCTTTCCCGGTAAAGCATCAAGAGTGAAACGAGCAGCAACCTCTGCAACTCTAGTAGCTCCCTTGGTAATAACAATAAACTGAACAGCAATAAGAATAATGAAAATTATAAAACCAACGACAAGCCCCTCTTGTCCACCACTGCCCACAACAAAAGTACTAAAAGCTTTGACAAGCTTCCCCTGAAACTTACTACCCTGATTAAGAATAAGTCTTGTAGAAGAAACATTAAGAGAAAGTCCAAAAACAGTAAGAACAAGCAGTAACGTTGGGAAAACAGAAAACTCCAAAGCCCTCTTTATTGACAATACAATAAGTATCGTCAATAAACTTATAACAAGATTTAAACTCATAAGAGTATCAAGAAGAACAGGGGGCATGGGTATAATAAGCATCATAACAACAGCTATGACACCAATTGCCACAAAAACATCGCTTCGCTGATTTAAAAAAGAACTTCTAAAAATCTGAGGAATATCTGCCATAAAAAACTCCTCTAAATGGCCTTCTGCTTTTTACTAGAATCCATTGCATAAACCCTGGCAAGCACAGTAGCAACAACAGAATAATACTGTTCTGGAATAGTATCTCCCACATCAACATCAGCATATAAAGCCCTTGCAAGAGGTTTATGCTCGACAACAGGTACATCCGCATCTTTTGCTATCCGTCTCATTCTAAGAGCAAGCTCATCTGCACCCTTTGCAATAACAGTAGGAGCATGCATTCTTGATTTTTCATATTCAATAGCAACAGCGTAGTGAGTAGGGTTTGTTATAACAACATCCGCTTCCGGAACCTTTCTTATCATATTCTGAGATAACAATTCTCTCATTCGTTGTCTCAATCTGCTTTTTACAAGAGGATCCCCCTCATACATCTTCCTTTCTTCTTTCACCTCTTCCTTGGACATTTTGAGCGATTCAAGATGTTGCCGCCTCTGAAAGATATAATCAACAACAGATATGACCAGAAAAACTATACTAGATTCAAGGAGTATTCTAAAAATAATAAAGGATATAAACGACATGGACTCCAAAATAGGCATCTTGCTAAGAGATAAAATTCTCTTTATCTCTGCGGATATATTTAAAAACGCAATAAAACCAATAACAAATACTTTTAAAAAAGTTTTTCCCAGATTAAAAAGCGCCTCACCGGAGAAAAAAGCCTTTTTAAAAAATCTTACAAAATTAGGAACAATCCTCTGAAAATCCGGAGTTATAGGCTTGGTAGTAAATAAAAAACCAACTTGAATAACATTACCCGCAAAAGCAGCAATAAACGCAATAATAAGAAAAGGTAAACTCAATCGTAAGAAATATTGAATAAAAAGGGAAAAAGCTTTTCGTCCTGAAAAAAAATCAGGAGTAGAAAGTTGATAGAAAAAAGAGGTAAACATGGATACAGCCGTGGAAAGTACATATTGCGACAAAACACCTAGTAAAATCAAAGAAAAAAGCATAACAAGAGCAGAAGGAAGCTCTGGAGTTTTTGCAACCTTACCTTCTTCTCTTGCTTTCCTTATCTTGTGTTCCGTAGGTTCTTCTGTTCTGCCCTCATCTTCTGCAGCAAACCATTGTAAATGCATATCGAGCAGGAAGGAATCATCCTCCACAATAAGCATATAAGCATCGCTCATATTACACTCCCCGTAGAAAAGCTGTTAACAAGCGCTCTGTACAAATAAGCAAAAAAAGAATCAACATACTCTGCCATAAAAGGAATAAAGAGCATAAGAATAATAAACCCCACAGAAATAGAGATAGGAAATCCCATCATTAGCAGATTCATCTGAGGCGCAGCCTTACCCATTATTCCCATAGAAACAGTAACCAGAATAAGAACACACACAATAGGAAGAGCAAGAACAAAACCAGAAGAAAAAAGACTTCCCAACAACCTCATAAAAAGTGCAAGGAAACTATCCCGGGTGGTTGCTATATCTATTGCTTTTAAATACTTAAAAGAATAATATATCCCAACATAAAAAATCTTAACCATGCCGCTGGAAACCAGAAAAATCAATATTGCGATATTGTTTACAAATTGACCCATTAGAGGCAATTCTTGTTGAGCAAGCGGATCGTACACAGAAGCCGCATTAAAACCCATCTGGAAACCAAAAAGCTCTCCTGCAATCTGAAAAACAGAAAAGAAAGCAAGAACAATAAAAGCAATTATCAGTCCTATTAAAGATTCTCCTAACAAGATAAAAATATATGCAAGACCCGTATCAGGAATAGCATAAGAAGATGAGACCCAAGGGAAAACAACCATTGCAGAAAAAAAACCCAGACCTACACGGGCAACTCCCGGGAATCCAGTAGAAGAAAAAAGAGGAGCAGCAGCAAGAAAAGCAAAAACACGTGCAAAAATTATCAGAAAAATTTGACTATTATTAACAAGCTGCTCAAACATCAACAATTACCTCACAATATCAGGAATCATCTCTATAAGACGTATGGTAAACTGAGAAATAGATGAGACAATCCAAGGTCCCAAAAACGCCAAAACACCAAGGATAGCAAGCATTTTTGGAACAAAAGTAAGAGTCTGCTCCTGAATAGATGTGGTAGCCTGAAAAATAGATATAATTAAACCAACCACAAGTCCTACAAGTAGAAGAGGGGCTGCAATTACTATGAGTTGAAAAACACTACTTCTCAATAAATAAACAGCAGTTCCCAAATCCATCATCTACCTCCTAAAAAAAACTTCCCAATACCTGTTTTGTAATCAATGTCCAACCGTCAACAAGCAGAAATAACATCAACTTAAAAGGAAAAGAAACCATAACAGGAGGAAGCATTATCATTCCCATTGACATCAAAGTAGAAGCTACAACCATGTCTATTATTATAAAAGGAAGATATAGGATTATACCTATTTTAAAAGCAACAGTAAGCTCATGCAAAACAAAAGCCGGTATTAGCACATGAGTCGGAACATCAGCTAGAGTATTAGGTTTAGGTAACTCCGTCATATTCATAAACAATCTGATATTTTCCGGCGAAGAACTCATCTGCTTATACATAAATATACGCAAAGGAGCTTCTGCCTTCTTATAAGCCTCTTCTATACCAATCTCCCCGCTGGAAAAAGGAACAAAGGATTCATCATAAATTTGATAGAAAACAGGCCACATTACAAAGAAAGTGAGAAACAAAGCAATCCCCATAAGCACCTGTGTAGGTGGAACCTGCTGCAAAGATAATGCTCTTCTTATGAAATCCAAAACAATAGCAATACGTAAAAAAGCTGTTGTTAAAATAAGTATTGAAGGAGCAAGAGTTAAAACAGTAAGTAAAATAAGAAGCTGCAAAGAAAAGGCAACTTCCTGGTTGCTGACGGGTTCTCTGACTGTTAGATCTATGAAAGGAATATTTATCCCCTGATTATCCTCTGGTCCAAGCTGAGCAAAAACAGGTTGAATGGCTACTATGACAAATAGAAATATCAACAAGATTTTCTTGGGAACAAAAATCATAACTTTTTTAACCTCTCTTTCTGCTTTTCCAGAAAATCAACTGATTTGGAATCAGCCTGTTTATCCGTAGAGGCTCTGCTTAGAAGTCTTTTTAATAAATCTGGAAAAGATGCCTTATTTTGTGATACAGTAGTAGAAGATATTAACTCCAGTCTATCTTTTGTATCTTTATCCGATATTTCCGATATTAGTGAAATAGAAGAATCAGAGACTCCTATTAGGAAAAAAAGTTCTTCAAGCTTTATTACATATAATGTTTTATTAGAAGCCAGTACTTTTGTATCTATAATTTTTATAATTTCATTTTCAAGAAAGCCTTTTGTACTAGTCTTTCTTAAAAAGAAAAAGAGCGCATATATCATCCCAAGAACAACAGCTAAGACCAAAATCATTCTCATCGCATCCCAGATAGAGAAAGCCACAAGAGAAGGACTTTCTGTTGTAGATGTAGAAGCTTCTTCGGTTTTTTGCTCTATATCAGGTAAAATATAACCTTCTTCCGTAGATATATTATCTATATTAGGCTGATTTGATGTAGTAGGCTCCTGAGCAAAAATACAGAAGCCTATATACAGAGACAAAAGAACTACGCTAAAACGAGAATAAAACATATTGTCCCCTCCCAAGAACAAATATATTTTTATGGCTTAGCCAGAGCCATAAAAATATTTAATTATTATCATGACAACTGATTAACTCTAGCAAGAGGTGATATAATCTCAGTAACTCTAACGCCAAAGTTTTCATCAATAACGACCACCTCTCCTCTAGCTATCAATTTGTGATTAACAAGTATATCAACAGGCTCACCTGCGAGTTTATCAAGCTCTATGATGGTGCCTTCCCCCATCCCCAATATTTCTTTGACCATTTTTCTTGTCCTACCAAGCTCAACAGTAAGCTCCATATACACATCCATAAGCAGGGATATGTTAGTTTGTTGCTCGGCACTCAATCCGGAATCTCCAAATTGTGGAAACTGAACCTGCTGGACCTGCGGGGCACCTGCCCCCCATAGATTAGCACCGGCATTAGTGTTGTCTGCCATATTTATTCCTTGCATAGAATTTTGTCCCATAGAAGGCTGCTGCATAGAAGATTGAGAAGCAGGTAGATTTATCAAGCTCATGACAAGAGAAGAAGAAAAATATTCTTTTATAGAAACTGATTCTCCCTCTATATCTACAGGATAATCAAGGATAACAAACTCCTTATCACTAAGGGAAAAATCATTTTTTGAGACAAGTGCCCCCTGAGGAGGAGCAGTGAGTATGGTAACAGAAGCAAAATCTCCAAGAGAAGTTACCACAGGTCCATTTATCTGAGAAAGCCCTTCCTGCAATGCGGAGATAGAAGCTTCTGTAAGCTCCACATTTTCCTGTCCCACAAGAAAACCAGCTATTTTTGTTGCAGCAGCTTCATCTAAAAAATATCCATGTGCCCCTATTTTTCCATCAGTATAACTCATATCAACATGAAGAAAATTATCTGGAAAATCTCTCAGAAGATCATCAAGAGCTGTTATCTTTGCAACAGGAGCTAATATATTAACCTGTTTTCCTGTAAGCATAGACAAGTTAGCCGATTGAGATGCCACAGTATTGGCTACAATCCCCTTAAATTTTTGAACATCAGAGTCAGAAAGAGATGGGGGGGGCCCTCCTGCTGGCGTATCAAAACTAACTGTTCCCTGCAACAAGGCATCAATTTCTTCTTGAGTAAGTGCACCATCACTCATGATTCTTCTCCTTCTGGTTTTAATTCCTCAATAACTTGTTCTTCCTCTTCTATCTTTTTAACCAGTTTTACGGCCATTTTTTTCCCTACCTGTCCGGGTACGCAAAAAAACTTGGGTTTATTCTCTATTTTTAAAACAAGAGGGTTTTTCACAGAGGTAGGAAGCATAATCACATCATTTTTTTGTATGCTTAGGATATCCCGCATTTTAAGAACCATCGTACCTATTTCTGCTACAAGAGAGACCTCTACTGTTGATATTCTGTCTTTTATTATGGCAAGGTTTTCTGTTGTACCGCCTTTTCTAACAGAAGAATACCAATATTGAGCTGACAGTTTTGAAATTATTGGCTCAATAGTAAGATATGGAATACAAAAATTCATCATACCCTCTACATCACCCACTTTTGTTTCAAGTGTAACAAGCACTACCATTTCAGTAGGAGGAACAATTTGTGCAAATTGAGGATTAGTATCTATCTGTCCAAGACGTGGCCTTAGATCAACAACCTGGTTCCAAGCTTCCCGCATATTACCTAGGATTCTTACCATTATCCCTTCCATAACGGTCTGCTCTATATCGGACAGGTCTCTGTCTCTTGGGACAACAGAACCGTCGCCAGGACCACCGAAAAGTCTATCAATTATAGAATATGTTATCGTAGGGTCTATCTCCAATATTGCAGACCCTTTTAAGGGATCCATGTTTATTATACCTATAGTTGTAGGATTGGGTATAGAACGAATAAATTCTTCATAAGTCAGCTGGTCAACTGATGCAACATGTACCTGCACAAGGCTTCTAAGTTGTGCGCTCAAAGAGGTTGTGGTTAGACGTGCAAAGGTCTCATGCATTATAGATATAGTACGTATTTGTTCCTTGGAAAATTTATCCGGCCTTTTAAAATCATATATTTTAATTTTTCTTTGTTCTGGAGCTCTTTGTACTTCTTCTGTTTCTATATCACCTGCAGAGATAGCTGAGAGAAGCTGGTCTATTTCTTCTTGAGAAAGAACTTCTGTCATATTCTCGCTCCCCTCATAATTTTACTAAGTTCCAAGTTAAAACTCCACCACATTAAAAGTATCAAATACTATTTCTTTTATCATTCCATTAGTAAGCACATCGTTTATCTTAGCCATAAGCTCTGCTTTGAGAATACTTTCGTTTTGTGGTCTTAACTCATCTGCTGTCTTGGAAGAAAAAAATCTCCTTATAAGATCTCTGATATAAGGCTTCCTCTCGTTTAACTCTGTCTGAACAGCAGTATCATCAACGTCATATCCAAGATAGACAACTGCAAGAAGTGTGTTCTGCGCTTCATCTGCAGTTCTGGCCCTTATTTCTCCTATTTCATACCAGTTTAATATTGGAGGGGCGGCTTGATACTGTGGAGATATCTCCGGAGGTGTTTGAGATTGACTGGAAACATTTAGTATCTTTAGAGTAATTATAACAACAGTAAAAACAAATAATATTGCAGCTACTCCCATAGCAACAAATTTGAGAATTTGAATAAGTATATTGGGTAAAAATCCGACTTGCTTTGCATCCGAAGTATCTACCGATGATTCTTGCGTGTCATCCTCAAAAATATCACCCATTATCCCCTCCTAATATATAAATTCTATCAGAAAAACCCGGGGTTGAAAAGGTTTTTCTTTATAATATACTCAATTATTATTTATAAATGCCCGTCGGAGAGTATGATAATATCTACTCTTCTGTTGTATGCACGCCCCTCAGGGGTAGCATTATCCGCAAGAGGAACAGTGTCTGCCAAGCCCATAGCCTGAAATTTCTGCTCGTCAACCCCATAATCGCTTAAGAAATGTAATACATTTATGGATCTGTCAGCAGAGAGTTCCCAGTTGCTTGGCCAGGGACCTGCAGGATCTGTCGGTATGTTATCAGTATGTCCTTCTATTCTTATTTTTCTATCTGCAAGCTCAGGGCTGGATAACAAATTGGATAGTTTTATAAGAGTTTCTCTGGCTGCTTCTATATTGAGCTCTGCACTTGCACTTCTAAAAAAAGCATCAGCTGCGAGAGTTATCACTAATCCCCTCTCATCTTGCTTTACTCTTACTGTTTTTGCTTTTATCTCCGGCTGAAACGCAGATATGGCCTTTTTTCTGGCTTCATCCAATGCTCTTCCTCTCTGCATCGATGGTAAGCTCATGACAGTATTACCAAGTTCTGCAAGACGCCCTACGGAGAGTGTATTGCCTCCTTCTCTACTTCCCAATCCGGGAAATGCCGATAATATCAATCTTACCTGATATCCATCTACAGTTGCAGTGGTAAACATCATAACAAAGAAAGTAAGCAGAAGAGTAACCATATCCCCATATGTGAGCATGTAATCAGGAGCACCTTCGTCTGCTTTTTTTTCTTTCTTCTTCTTTTCTGCCATATTATTCCCTGCCGGCCTCTTGTCTTACCGCTTCTCTTTCTGCAGGAGGCAAGAAGGAGAGTAGCTTTTCAAGCAATACTCTCGGGTTATCTCCTGCTTGGATTGATAGAATTCCTTCTATCATTATTTCTCGTACCATGGATTCTTCCCTGTCTCTGTCTTCAAGCTTGTTTTTTATTGGTATTAAAAAAAGGTTAGCAAAAAGAGAACCGTAAAGTGTTGTGATTAGAGCTGTTGCCATTCCTTGTCCTATAGCAGAAGAGTCACCTGCAGAAAGGTTTTTAAGCATGGCTATAAGACCGATAAGCGTTCCTATCATTCCAAAAGCCGGAGCTATCTTTGACCAGTCGTCAAAGAGCTTGGCTCCTGTAGCATGCCGTGCCTGCATTTCATTGAGCTCCGTATATAAAACGGCTTTTATTATCTCTGGGTCTATTCCATCAACTACAAGCTGCAGACCTTTACGCATAAATTCATCTTCTACTTCATCCAGATTATCTTCAAGCGCCAGAAGGCCTTCCCTTCTGGCGCGTTCGGAAAAAGCAATTAAATCATTTATTATTTTACCTTCTTGTCGATTGGGAACATTGAGCACATGAGAGAATATCCCCATTATACCAAGCATTCTGGATAGAGGGTTGCCTACCATCATTGCACCAAAGGAACCTCCCAAAACAATAAGGACGGACGGGATATCCACATATACCATCAGAGGAACACCAGCTGCTATTATTCCAAAAAGAACCAACCCTAATCCGACTACAACACCTAGAATCGTCCCCAGATCCATATCTACTCCTCGTTAAAAAAAATACCTATTTTTTTTCTATACTCAATTATTCTATCAAAAATAGTCTGGTAATCCTCTTGGACTACCAGACGTTTGCCAGAAAGCATAACAAGTGTTGTATCCGGGTTGAGTTCTATATATTCTATGTGATGCGGGTTTACATAAAATACGGTACTGTCAAGCTTGGTTACCTTAATCATAAATCATCCGCCAATTACCTCTTGAGTGTAAGCAGCTCTTGTAGCATCTGGTCAGAGGTGGTTATTGTTCTGGAATTTGCCTGAAATCCTCTCTGAGTTACTATCATGTCCGTAAAGGACTCGGCAAGATCAACATTGCTCATCTCAAGGGCTCCAGCTATGAGCTTACCCTTGCCTGCAAAGTTGGGAGGGCCTATGTTGGGATCTCCCGAGTTGAGAGATACTCTAAACATTGTTTCGCCTTCTTTTTCCAGACCGCCTGGATTTACAAAACTGGCAAGAGCAATTTGTCCCAGAGAACGGTTGTTTCCATTAGAATAAACACCTGTTATAACTCCATTCTGGTCTATTTTAAAACCTTCCAGATAGCCCATAGAGTATCCATTCTGTTTGTATACTTTGGTAGAACTCTTTTCTGCAAACTGAGTTACTGCGTTTACTGCGCTACCTACTTCTCCAAGATTAAGGTTAAACGCCTGTCTTACAGCTACTTCCCCTTCTGGTATTGTAGCATCTGGAACATCAAAGGATACATTAACTTGGAGATTCCCGGCATCTATTATATCTCCATTGGCATCTTCTACTGACTGAATTGTTCCGAGATTATCAAACTGAATTATAAAATTGTTTACGGTACTGTTTTCTGCTCCAATATCAACTACTGTGTTTGTAGGAGTTTCCGCATCAGGATCAACATTGACTGTTGCCTGCCATCTATTGGGTTCTCCTGGTATCTTGGTGAAATCTATTCTAAGCGTATGAGTGTTACCAAAACTATCATAAATATCATAAGAAGCTGTCCATGTTCCTTGTGCTATAGTTTCTGGAGCAGCCCCTTCCGGTATTTCTGGCAGTCTCTTATCAAGATTACATGCAAGATAAACCTCACTTGTAGCAAAAGCCGGGTCTTTGCTGCCAACAGGTATAATCAGATCCTGCAACGCAGCTGTTGTATTAATTATCGTTTGTCCGCCTACTTTTTCTGCCTGCCATCCCTGGACTCTAAGACCATTTGCCGGATTGACAAGATAGCCATCCTCATCCAAACCAAAAACTCCGGCTCTTGTATAGAAATTCTTATCACCTTTTCTTAAGACAAAAAAACCATCTCCCTGTATTGCCAAATCTGTATTAACTCCTGTTGTTTGAAGAGATCCTTGCGTATGTATGGTATCTATAGATGCTACTGTCATACCAAGTCCAACCTGTTTTGGATTAACACCACCTACCTCATCCGTTGGTCTAGACGCTCCTGACATCATTTGAGATATCATATCCTGAAAATTAACTCTTCCCTTCTTAAAACCTGTTGTATTGACGTTGGAAATGTTGTTACCTATAACATCCATTCTGATTTGATGATTCTGGAGTCCAGAAACTCCAGAATAAAGAGAACGCATCATAATTCGCCTCCTTGAGCATTGGATAGTATGCTTTCCACAGCAGATATGTCATAGAATCTGTTGTTTATTCTAAGCTGAGGAAAATCGTTTCCTCTAATCTCATCAACCACACCGCTTATTATATTATCACCATCCTTTACAGATACAGTTCTACCAAGAAGAGAAACGGCTTGACTGCTCATAAGTCTTCCTGACATTTTTGCAAGTTCTGTATTCATATTTGTAATTTGTTCTAGAGAAGAGAACTGCGCCATTTGAGCTATAAATTCTTTATCTTCTAGAGGCTGTGTAGGATCCTGATGCGTAAGCTGTGTTATAAGCAGTTTTAAGAAATCGTCTTTATCGAGATTTTGCTTTATTTTCCTGCCATCCTGTAAAGATTTATTTATGGCATCCACCTGAGCTTCTACTTTAGCTCTGTCTGCTCCTGTCATAATTGTTGAAAGTTCCATAAAAACTCCTATACTACCAGATCAATTGACATGGTTTTCTCTCTTATAACATCGGCAAGAGGCACAGCATGATCAAGCTTATCTTTTTCTATTATTCTTATATTACCACTGTCAGAATTCTCCGATCTGTTTTCGTTATAATTATCGGAGTTTCCATCTTCCACTCCTACATTAAGATTAGCTATGCTAAACCCTTGTTCCCGGAAATTGGCAACAAGGTCATGAACATTCTGTTGGAAAATTTCTTTTACAAACATGTTCTGTACCAGTATTTTTCCTGAGATTGAGCCATCAGCAAGAGAAAGCGAAATTTTTACCCTTCCCAAACTTTTGGGCCTGAGAACCAGATTTATTTCTCCCTTATCATTATCCTGTAATATTATCTTGGCCTGTCTCACAATATCCGCGTTACCAGATTCCTTCAAAGTCTCAAGTAATTTTGTCCTTGCCTCCGGTACAGAATCCATATTGTGAGGTTTAACATCCCCCATTGTCATGTCTGCTTTACTCATATCCGTAAACGAAACCTTAATTTTATCGGTTACACCATCATCCGATGAATGCTTCACATTATTTGCTAGCTCTTTTTTCACTTTGGAAATATCAACAGAAACTGTTTCTGTTTTATTTTTGCTCCTTTTGTCTATCAAAGATATGTTTATAGAAGGTTGTGTTTTTAGTTTCTTCTTGTCTCCAGACAGAGACTCAACTTTTGGGGCTTCGTTTTTTATGCTAGATTTATCTACTACTATATAATCGGACTTTGTTAAAGAAGATTTTTTATCAGAAATATCTATAAAAACAGTGGTCGCTAATTCTGAGGCTGATTTTTTTGTCTTTTTCTTGTTTTCTACTTCATCTTGCAGGATGTTTTGATTAAAGACGCGCTTTGTCTTCTCTTTGGATTTTTTTATATCTCCATCTTTTACAACCTTATCAGATAATACAGTACGTTTATTGGAAACCTTTTCCTGTTTTGTTTTTTTATCAGCAATATTTTTATTATCCTTTTCTTTTGTATGTTTATTTATTTCTTCAGAAGAAAACTTATACTGTTTTATATTTTTTTCATCTGGATTTTTTATGTTTTCATCATCTTTTATATCTCTTTCTGCATCTTTGGTCTCTAATGCAGAAGTCGCATCATTTTTTGAATCACTGTTTATTTTATCATTAAAATTTTCTCTGGAATTATCAATCTTAGCATTGTCAAGATATTTCTGAAAATCCTGATTATCTATAAAAATATCGTTTTTTTTATCATTAGCTCTTCTTTCTCCAATAAAATCCGTTGCAAAATCAGGTTTTCCAATTGTGACAACCATTATTAATAACTCCTTTATGGTCGTTTTGTCATCTTCCTCTGTATCTCAGCAGCCCTATCTGCTGGCATCAGAGAAAGCCAATAGGGAACAATAGAATCCTCACCTCTTTCTGTAGAGATACTATCCGTTGTCCACAAAATATCTATGATCTCTTGGTCACTATCCATATTTAATAATATTTCAACCGCTTTATCAGGCGGCATGTTCATTAAGTAATTAGCACTTTGCCTGACTATGGCTTTTTTATTTTCGTACTGTTTTATCTGTTCATTAAACGATTTTTCTTGTTCTGCAAGAGCTTTCTGTCTTTCGTTTAATTCCGATAATTTACTTTCTACTTCCGCTTGCATGTCTTGTAGTTTTTTTTCCCATTCTTCAAGTTCTCTTTTTTTCAGTTCCAGAGCTTCTTTCTCTTTTTGTAATCTCGCACTATCCAATAGAGTTATTCCCGGTATTTGCTCAACAGTCTTTGGTTTTTGGACGCCAAATATATTAAAAACTGGTGCCAACTGTTCCCTGACATCTATAACACCAAGGTAAGTCAACCAGAGACCTCCTCCAAGAACCAGGAGTATTATCAGAAATATCAATGCAAATATTCTTGCACCAGGTCCTACTCGAGTATAATTATCAGGCATTTATTTCCCTCCTGTATTTTCTTATATAGCCCTGAATAGATATCTCATCAATAGAATTTATTTCTTCTTTAATGCATTGTTTCTTATATTCCGACATCTTTCTATCTTTAAGGTTTTCTAGAACTTTTGTTTCTTTTTTGGCTGCTAAAAAACTGTCAATCGCATTGTTTTTTTTCTCTTCAAGCTTTTCCCTATGTTTATGTAAAATAGCATTTTCTTGAGATAACCTTTCTCTATAAATAGAAATAGCATAGAGCATATTATTAAGTTCTTCAGATTTAATAGAAAAATCATTTATTCTTATCAGAGATTTTTTTATATTATCAATAATTTGATATTCTATCTTGTTACATTCCGATATTATCTTTCCAAGTTCTTCCTTTTTTTGCTCTTCGATATATTTTTTTAGAGTTAAAATTCTGTTTAAAGGAAAGTCAAACCTTTTCACCCAGAGAAACCTCCATATCAGCCAGAGTAAACAGCCTGTTAACCGTATCAGAAAGAGGGGCTTTATCATCTATTTGCTGAGAAAGAAAAGCTCTTATCTCTGGCATCTTTTCAATCGCCATATCTATATCAGGATTACTGCCTTTTACGTATGCTCCAACATTTATTAAATCTTCTGCTTCCCTATAAGCCGCTATCCATTGTAATACTTTCCTAGCTGCAGATCTCAAGTCGGGAGAAACCACTTTATTAGCTAAACGGGATACAGAATTCAATACATCTATTGCAGGATATTGTTGTCGTTGTGCTATTTTTCTGTCTAATACGATATGTCCATCCAAAATTCCTCTAACAGTATCGGATACGGGCTCATCCATATCATCACCTTCAACTAGAACAGAGAAGAAACCAGTTATAGTTCCTTTGTCAGAAGTACCACACCTTTCCAATAATTTTGGAAGAGTAGAAAATACAGACGGAGTAAACCCTCTTGTTGCAGGAGCTTCTCCCAGAGAAAGACCTATTTCTCTCAAAGCTCTTGCAAATCGTGTAACAGAATCAAAAAGAAGCATAACATCCTTCCCTTGATCCCTAAAGTATTCTGCTATAGCTACAGCAACATACGCACCTCTATATCTTGCTATAGCGGGGGTATCGGAAGTAGATACGATAATAACAGAACGCTTTAACCCCTCTATGCCCAAATCATTTTTTATAAACTCAGAGACCTCTCTGCCTCGTTCTCCTATCAAGGCAATAACATTTACATCAGCGTTGGTGTTTCTAGCTATCATTCCCAACAGCGTGGATTTTCCAACTCCACTACCAGCAAAAATACCAACTCTCTGCCCTTTACCCACAGAGAGAAGGCCATCTATTGCCCTTATACCAGTTACAATTTGAGAATCTATATCTTTTCTTTTTAATAAATCAGGTGGAGCAGAAATAACAGACTGATACAAATTGGCAGGAATATTTCCCCTATCATCAATAGGTTCGCCTCTTGCATTTAGAACTCTACCCAACAGTTTATCAGAAACCTTAACTGACAATGGCCTACCACTTGCCTCTATTATATCTCCAACTTGTATTCCAGCTGGATCGGAATATGGCATAAGAATAGTTGTATTATCTTTGAGCCCTATCACCTCTGCAATAACACAATTATCAGCAGAAGAGTTTGAATATATCTTACACAACTCGCCTACCATGGATATTGGGCCCTTCCCAACAATCTTCATTCCCTCTATGGCCCTAACTCTGCCTCTGCACTTTACAGTATTAGTCTTTTCTACAAGAGAAATATATCTTTCTATCATTCATTCTCCTGTTTTTTTGACACTACTTTTATCGGAATAGTCTCAAGAATCCTCTCTTCTATTTCCCCAAGCTGTGTTGCTATTCTTGCATCAATATCACCAAAATCTGTTTCTATTATACATCCTCCCCTGTCAACAGAAGAATCTTCAATCACTGTCACATTACCAAGTTCTTCTATTTTCTCTATAATATCCTGGATATGCTCACTTGCAACATCAAGATCATCAATATTAACCCTTATGACTACATCACTTTTTGTTTTAAGTTTTCTTAATGCTTGCACTACATTATTTACAACTATATTTTTTTGATTTTCCGAAAGGACCTTAATTACCTTTTTTGCTATCAGCAGTACTAACTGTACTATTTGAGCCTCTGACTCTTCCATAATTCTTGCCCGTTCACCAACTACTCTTGTTATAACAGTCTTCAAACGCTCTACAATTTTTAGGGCTTCTTCTCTGCCCTCTCTATATCCTTCTTCTCTGCCTTCTCTATATCCTTCTTCTCTGGCAGCCTCTTTAATCTCATCAGCTTTTGCTTTTGCTTCTTCTATAAGCTTATTTACTCTATCCTGAGCATCAGAAACAATCTTCTCAGCTTCTTTCGCAGCCTCTGCCTTTATTCTTGCAGCTTCTTCATTTCTTTTCTTAACTTCTTCAAAAGCTATTTTTTCGGCCTCACTTATTATTCTATCCGCTTCCGCTCTGGCCGTAGAAATCATAGCTTCTTTTTCTTTTTCCCAATTAGCTTTAAACTCTTCTGCCTCTTTAACAATGGCACTTATATCGGGAATCTGTATGTCTTTTACATCAGCTTCTAAAGGAGACTGTATCTCTTGTTTTGCATGCTCTTTAATTTCGGGATTAGCAAGAGACATCTTTGTTTTTAAAGGGACTATCTCATTTGATTTAAAAATATGTTTGGCCACAAGTTTCTCCTTTTTTATATCATCATACTACAATCTCGTCCTCTCCACCTCTAGCAATAACAATCTCCCCTTGTTCCTCAAGTTTTCTTATAATAGATACGATCTTCTGCTGAGACTCTTCAACATCTTTCATACGAATAGGTCCCATATACTCCATATCTTCCTTGAGAAGAGTTGCCGCACGTTTTGACATATTTCTAAAAATTTTATCCTGAACTTCGGAATCGACTGCCTTAAGCGCTTTTGCAAGCTCCTGAGTATCTACCTCTCTCAAAACCTTTTGTATAGCGCGATCATCAAGGAGAACAATATCTTCAAAGACAAACATCTTTTTCTTTATTTCTTCTGCAAGTTCGGGATCTTCTTCCTCAAGCGATTCTATTATTGATTTTTCCGTAGAACGGTCTACCATATTGAGAATCTCTACTATGGCATCGACACCTCCTGCCATAGTATAATCCTCAGATGCAAGAGTAGAAAGTTTTTTCTCAAGCACTCTTTCTACCTCTCTCAATACTTCCGGAGATGTTCTATCCATGGTTGCTATTCTTTTTGCAACTTCAGATTGTATATCGTGGTCAAGACTGGCAAGAATTATAGAAGCTTTCTGAGGATCCAAATAAGAAAGAATAAGAGCTATCGTCTGAGGATGTTCCTGTTGTATAAAATTAAGCAACTGAGTTGGATCTGTTCTTCTGACAAAATCAAAAGGCCTAACCTGTAAACTACTTGTAAGTCTATTAATTATATCAACTGCCTTTTGACTGCCAAGAGCCTTTTCCAGCAACTCCCTAGCATAATCTACTCCTCCGGTTATTATAAACTCCTGAGCCATCATCAGCTCTTGGAATTCCATAAGAACCTTGTCTCGTTCTTCTGCATCTATGCTCTCTAACCTGGCTATCTCAAATGTAAGCGCCTCTATCTCATCCTCTTTAAGGTGTTTAAAAATTTCTGCTGACAGCTCAGAACCTATTGTAACAAGAAATATTGCAGCCTTTTGTCTACCTGTCAGTTCTCTTTTTACACCACTCTTCTTTCCATGTGTAGCTCCAGAAGGAGCTGCTTTTGCCTTTCCCATACTTATTCCTCCATCAACCAGGTTCTTATGAGCTGAGCAACCTCTTCAGGATGTTCTCTGGCCATATTAATAGCCTGCTCCTGCAATTCCATCTTGGCTCGTTCTTCCACAGACATCTCTACCTGAGCAGCCTCTTCTTCTGCACTCCTTAAAGCAGCCTCACGCATAGCTTGATGCTGCCTTGCAAGTTCTTCTTCTTTAAGCCTTCTTCTTCTCTCAGCCTCTCTGAGTATGAGCCTGATAACTATAAACAACAGTAGTAATCCAGCAACAGCAAGAAGAGAAATCAAAATAGCTCTTTCTCTCTGTTGTCTTGCTCTAAACTCAGCATCCTCCTTTGCAAACTCAAAAGTCCTGTCAAATTGGATATGCTGAACAGAAACAGAGTCCCCTCTTTCTTTTTTATAACCAATAGCAGTCATAACAAGCTCGTTTGCCTTTTTAAGATCCTCATCAGGAACTGGAATGTATGTCCTTTTTATGGAACCATCAGGGTTCAGAATAACCTCTCCCTTATCATTATATTCCCATTTCCAGATGCCATCTATAGCAACAGCTACACTGATACGATTTATATTCCAAGGATCTTTTTTTTCTGTTATATTCTTAGTATTGACTACCTCATTCTGAATAACAGAATTCTTTGAATACTTTCCCACCAGACCTTCCAGATCCTTATATGCAGGCGGAGTCTGCCCCTCCTGTCCAGGGGGACCTTCTGGATTGAATCCTGTTCCTTCAAACTTTTCATCCTGAGTCTCTTTAGAAAGAGTTATAGAAGGAACGACTTCACTCTCATCATAAGGAGTCTTAGGATTATCAGGTTTCATTGTTATGGGGAAATGTTCCTCCGTAGAAATCTCAACCTGACTCATATCCAACTCTATATCTAGATTGACTATCTCTACCCTATCCTCTCTAAAAATATTCCTAAGCGCAGATAAAATCTTCTTTTTATATTGACTTTCCAGTTCTTCTTTTGTCTTTATCTGACGTTTAGCAAGCTCCAACCTGTCGAAATTTTCCATTCCTGCAAAATCATTGAGAACAACTCCTCTCTGATCGGTAATCGTAATATTTTCTTCCTTAAGCCCCTCAACAGCAAATTCTACAAGTTTTACAATGCCTTCTATCTTTTTTCTATTGGAAACAATGTCCGAGCCAGGCTTTGGAGTTATGATTATAGAAGCAGTAGTAGGTTCCTGATCCTGTTCAAAAAGAGCCTTTTCTGGCATTACAAGAGTCACACTGGCCTTATCAATATCATCCAATGCCTCCAGATGCTGCTCAATTGACTTTGTTATTGCCCTTCTCAAATTAACATTTCTTTCAAAATCAGTAATTGTCCATCTCTCAATATCAAAAAGCTGCCAAGGATCCGTGCCACTGGGAATAAGGTCTTCCCTTACCAATATAGCTCTCATTTTTTTGGCAGTCTTCTCATCGGAAACAAGAATCCTATTATCAGCTGTAACTTGGTATTTTACATTTTCCGCTTCCAATCTTGCTGTTATATCATCAAGAGCCTGCTGATCAGTTATAACCTTGTTAAGAAGTGGAACCATAGATGGAGCCGCACTGAAGCTTGCCAGAAAAATAAATCCAGCAACCACAACTCCAACAATAGAAAAGAAAATAATTTTTTGTACAATAGTCCATTTTGTCCAAGCGTCTTTAACACGCTGGAACATTTTTTGTAGCCATTCGTTCATATCCCCTCCCAGAACGAAAGACCCTAAAAGCTAGTACATTATCTAAGCGATAGGATCTCCCTATATGCCTGTACAGCTCTATCTACTACGGATTTTGTTATAGACAGAGCCATATTTGCTTTTGCCATTGCAATTGTAACATCATGCGGATCTACCGTATCCGGATCAGTTATCATTTGCTGAGATAAAAGAGCACTTTTCTGCTGTAGACTATTAACACCGTTAATAGCACCCAAAAGAACTTGAGAAAAATTATCCGGATCTATTGGCTTATCCTCGGGTTTAGAACCGACAAAATGCCTAGGATCCGCTTTTTGCATATATATCTTATGACCAACAAGATTTGTCTCTGACATAAAATTCATCTATTACCTCCCTATTTCCAAAGCCTTAAAAAACATAGTCTTAGAACCATTAACAACAGCAAGGTTTGCTTCATACGCTCTGGAAGCATCTATCATGTCTACCATTTCGTTTACAATATTTACATTAGGATATTCCACATATCCTTTTAGCGGCCCGGATTTTATAGCATCAGGATGAGTAGGATCATACACTAGCCTTGTTTTTGCATCATAATCCTTTTCTACCTTTGTAACCTTAACCCCTTTACCAAGACCATTATCAAGCGGCTTAGGTAAAAAAGGGCTCTTCCAATATGGCTCTTCTACACGAGGTCGGAAAACAACACGGCTACGCCTAAAAGGCCCACCCTCTGTTGTTCTGGTAGTAGTTGCATTGGCTATGTTATTAGAGATAACATCCATTCTTAATCTTTGAGCAGTAAGACCTGTAGCAGCTATGTTAATAGGCGTAAAAAGTCCCATCTATTAATTCCTCCTATTTAAGAACCATCTGTACTTGAGAGAATTGATTATTAACAGACTGTACCAACATGTTATAAAGCAGCTCATTATTCAAGAGATTCATAGATTCCTGCTCCAAATCCACATTATTACCATTATTTTTGCTAGTTGTCCAAAAATCCAAAATCTTTCTAGGCCTTACTGTCCTATAATCAACAGGTTGATTAAAGGGAATATGCCGTTTATCTGTTACAAAAGCCGGCATTTTCCTTGTTTTTTCCGACTCCAAAGCACGCTTTAAAGAAGACTCAAAATTGAGCTCACTTCTCTTAAAGTTGGGAGTATCAGCATTAGCAATATTATTGGCAATTATCTGTCTCCTGAGCAAATTAACATCCATCTCCCTATGTAGAATATCAATCGTCCTGCCAAAAGTAGAAGCCTCAAACATATTAAAAACCTCCCAAAACAAAACTCATCTTTACTTATCGGAAAAAACAAAAATTCGATAAATAAAAATCACAATATATATCTTGACACATCCTCATTGGAAACCACCTTATCAAGTCTCTCTCTCACATATTCTCTTGTTATTGGAATTTTCTGTCCCTTTATTTCAGGTCCAGCAAAAGAAACATCTTCCAGAATAACTTCCATTATAGTATGCAAACGCCTTGCTCCTATATTTTCTGTTTTAGAATTGACCATCTCTGCTACAAGAGCGATCTCTTCCAACGCGTCCTGCGAAAAATCAAGCTCAACATCCTCTGTCTTAAGCAGCTCTGTATATTGTTTTATAAGAGCATTTTGAGGTTGTGTAAGAATCTTTAAAAAATCATCTTTACCAAGAGGCTCAAGTTCAACCCTTAGAGGAAATCTTCCCTGCAACTCTGGAATCAAATCACTTGGCTTACTAATATGGAAAGCACCAGCAGCAATAAATAAAATATGAGAAGTATCTATAATACCATACTTAGTATTGACCTTTGCTCCCTCTATTATGGGAAGCAAGTCTCTCTGCACTCCCTCTCTGGACACATCAACACCGGTTTTACTCTCCTTAGCAGCAATCTTATCTATTTCGTCAATAAAAACAATACCACTATCTTCTACTCTACCTCTTGCAATATCAGCAACCTGATCGTGATCTATAAGCTTATCCACCTCTTCTGCAATTAATATCTCCCTTGCTTGTTTAACAGGAAGCCTCTTCTTCTTCTCCCCGCCAAACAACCCTGCAACACCCCCAAGACTCATTCCTATCTCTTCAAAATTAGAACCAGAAAAAATCTCTATTGCAGGTATCGATTTTTTCTTTACACTAATCTCAACGACCTTATCATCCAGCTCACCAGCTCTCAACATTCGTCTAAACTTCTCTCTGGTATCCGGGGATACAACAGAAGAATCCTTGGCATTACCAGGCAACAGAAGGTCAAGCAACTTTTCTTCGGTTCTCTTTTCTGCATCCTCCATCACAGAATCCTGCAACTCTGCCTTTACCATAGAAACAGCAACACTCATGAGATCTCTAATCATGGACTCCACATCTCTGCCAACATAACCAACCTCGGTATACTTTGTTGCCTCCACTTTTAAAAAGGGAGCCCCTGTTAACTTAGAAATCCTTCTTGCAATCTCTGTCTTACCAACACCCGTAGGACCAATCATTATAATATTCTTGGGAGCAATCTCATCCTTTAATTCCTTAGGCAGTTGCTTTCTTCTCCATCTGTTTCTGAGAGCAATAGCAACAACCTTTTTTGCCTGCTCCTGACCTATAATATATTTACTCAGCTCTGCAACAATCTCTCTGGGAGTCAAATTCTCAAGTTTTGTCATCAAAGTTCCTCCAAAACAATATTATTATTGGTATAAATACATATAGAAGCAGCAATCCTTATGGCCTTATCTGCAATATCAGCAGCAGAAAGTTCGGTATTCTCCATGAGAGCTCTTGCGGCAGCCTGAGCATAAGGACCGCCAGACCCTATTGCAACAATACCATCCTCCGGTTCTATAACATCACCTGTACCCGAAAGAAGAAAAGTTTTTTCCTTATCTCCGACAAGCAAAAGAGCCTCAAGCCGTCTCAACATCCTATCCGTTCTCCAATCCTTAGCAAGAGCAACAGCAGAACGCAAAACATCACCGGAAAACTCCTTAAGTTTAGCCTCAAAACGCTCAAACAAAGTAAAAGCATCCGCAGTAGCCCCTGCAAAACCAACAAGGACCTGACCATCATAAAGCCTTCTGATTTTTTTTGCATTACCTTTCATAACAGTCGCCCCCATAGTGACCTGACCATCACCGGCCATAGCAAAGCGACCATCCCTTCTTACAGCAATAATAGTAGTACTTCTTATCTTATCACTCATGACCATTCCTCCCAGAATGCGGGTGAGAAACATCATACACCCTTTTTAAAGAATTAAAATCAAGATGAGTATAAACCTGAGTAGTAGAAAGACTGGAATGCCCCAACATCTCCTGAACCACTCTTATATCAGCCCCTCTCGACAATATATGAGTAGCAAAACTATGCCTCAAAGTATGAGGACTAATCTTCTTTACAATCCCCTTTTCTGCAGCCCTTTTCTGCAAAAGATAGAAAACCCCTCTGGGACTAAGAGCCCCTCCCCTAGAATTAACAAAAAGAACTTCACACTCATCCTTCCCCAACCGTGACAACAAAGCATCGCGCAAAGGAATATACCTATCTAAGGCAGACCGCGCAAAATCTCCGATAAAAACAATCCTTTCCTTATTACCCTTTCCCCGTATAAGAATCCAGTCCTTCCCTCCCATCACATCACCTCTACGGACAGACACAAGCTCAGCAACACGACAACCCGTAGAATACAATAACTCAAGCATAGCCTTATCTCTCACAGAAATAAAATCATCCCCATTAACATCAAGAAGCTGCTCCACCTCGCTCTCAAGTAAAAACTCCGGCAGCACCCTTGCAACCTTAACAGACCTGACCCCCTCCAAAGGACTATCATCTCTCAATCCCCGTTTTCTCAAAAACCTATAAAAATTCCGGAGAGTAGAAAGACAGCGATTAACAGACCTAGGAGAAATACCATTTAAACTCATCTCAGAGACAAACGACCTAAAATCTCCCCTAGAAGCCGATAAAAACCCCAAGTCCAAACCTGATAAAAAAGAAAAAACCTTGTACAAATCATTTTTATAAGACCGAACGGTCGCCTCAGAGGCTCCCTTTATATCTCTGATATAATCAAGAAACTCATCTATAAGCTCTACATCACTCTTCATCACCACCCTCCGCAGAAACCTCATGTTTAAGAGCCGATACAGAAGAAACAGCATCCCCATCATGGAGATAATCACAATCAGGATTTATGCAAACCTTGACAGAATCACCCTTTTGAGACTTCTCTACAAGAGGCCAACCACAAGTCGGACACCTTACATCTGTAAGAGGATAAGGACTCAAGAAAGTACAATCAGGATAATTAGTACAACCATAGAAAGTTCGCCCTCTTTTTCCCCTTGACTTTCTTTCCACAATCTTACCTCCACAGCCATCAACAGGACAATCAGCCACAGGGATAGGCATAGTATATCTACACTCAGGAAAACCAGTGCAGGCAATAAAATATCCATATCTACCAATCTTCTTAACCATAGGCCTTCCACATTTAGGACAAACCTCACCTGTCTCTTCATCCATAGACACCTTTACAGACTCAAGATGCTCCATAACATGCTCAACCTTCTCTTTAAAAGGAAAAAAGAAATCAGAAATCATATCCACCCATTTTTCCTCGCCTGACTCCACCATATCCAAGCGAGATTCCATCCTTGCAGTAAAATCCACATCAAGAACATCAGGAAAAGAAGAAACAAGAATATCATTAACCATCTTTCCTAGAGCAGTAGGAACTATCTGCTTATTCTTTCTCTGTACATAAAACCTATCAAACAGCACAGAAATAGTAGGAGCATAGGTAGAAGGACGACCAATACCAAGCTCCTCCATAGCCTTAACTATAGTAGCATCAGTATATCGGCTTGGACCAGAAGTAAAATGCTGCTCAGGAATAAATTCTTCCAGTTTAAGACTATCACCCTCATTTAAAACAGGAATAGACTTTTTTTCATCAGCAGGCTTAAGTAAAGACAAAGCAGCCAAAAACCCTTTATCAACAACCTCAGAAAAACCAGTTCTAAAAACAGCCTCTCCAGCACCAATATCAACAGAAACAGTTTTTACAGAAGAATTATTCATCTGTGATGCGACAAATCTTTCCCATATAATAGAATACAATCTATGCTCATCGCGGGACAAATAATTCTTAAGATAATCGGGAGTATACTCCACAAAAGTAGGACGTATAGCCTCGTGTGCATCCTGAGCATTTCCTCCCTTACTATAATAACGAGGCTTCTCAGGCAAAGCATCCGGATAAGTTTTTCCAATAAAATCCCTTACAGCACTTATTGCAGTCTCGGAAATTCTTGTTGAGTCAGTTCTCATATATGTTATGAGACCAACACGAGTACTACCAACAGAGACACCCTCGTACAGTCTCTGGGCTATTTGCATCGTTTTTCTTGCATTATACCCCAACCTGTTTGCAGCAACCTGTTGAAGCTGAGAAGTAGTAAAAGGAGGTTTAGGCTTATTCTGCTTTAAAACCTCCCTAACAGAAATAACAGTAAATGACTTATCCCTAAGCTGCTCTATAACCGCATCAGCATCAGCCTTAGTTTTAAAATCAGGCTTCTTATCCTTGTAATTTACAAGCACAGCATTAAATCTTTTCTTATCTTTCCTTAAAATAACATCCAGAGACCAATACTCTTCTGGAACAAAGGATTCTACCTCCTTCTCCCTCTCACATATCAATCTGAGAGCAACAGACTGCACTCTTCCTGCAGACAGACCATTTTTAACCTTCTTCCATAATATAGGAGACAGATTATATCCCACTAAACGATCAAGAACCCTTCTTGATTTCTGAGCATCAACCTTATTCTCATCTATATCTCCGGGATTCTCGACAGCAGCCCTTATTGCAGAAGGCGTGATTTCATTAAAAACTATTCTTTCGATCTTTACATCCGGATATTTCTTTTCTATAGCATTCTTTATATGAAAAGAAATAGCTTCACCCTCTCTATCATTATCAGAAGCAAGCATAACATGACCAGCCTCCTTAGCCTGCTTTATTAAATTCCTTAGAATCTCAGCTTTTCCCCTTACAGTAATATACTCCGGCTCAAAAGAATTATTGATATCCACAGCAAGTCTGGATTTGGGCAAATCAATAAGATGTCCCTTGGAAGCCTCAACCTTATATCCCGGCCCCAAATACTTCTCTATAGTAGAAGCCTTAGCAGGCGACTCCACAATAAGAAGAGTATTTATCTTTTTATTTTTTTTATTTGTACCCTTTTTATTTGAGGACCCTTTAGCTGACTTTCCCATAATACTACCCCTCAATAATATCACCCTTATGTCTTACAATCTTTCCATCCAACTCCTTTTCCATCATAGAAGCAAGAACAGAACCAGGATTGGAAAAACCATTATTCTTGTCTTTAGGATGATTATAATTATTTTTATTTTTCTCATGAGAATGAGACAAAACATTCCATTCTTTCATTATTTCATATACAGAAACTACACTCATAGCACCATTTTCCAGCAAATCATAAGTCCCTTCGGAATTACCCCCCTCCGGAACATTAGCAGGAATAAATACATCCCGCCCTTCGTCAAGAGCATATTCGGCAGTAATAAGAGCTCCTGATTTTTTAGGAGCCTCAACCACAAGTGTTCCTCGGGAAAGACAAGCTATTATTCTATTCCTCTGAGGAAAACAATACTTTTTTGCTACAGCAGAAGGCACATACTCGCTCAAAATAGCACCACCATTTTCTACAATCTTCTGAGACAATCTTCTGTTTGTAACAGGATAAATATTATCTATACCGGAACCCAAAACAGCAAAAGTCTTTCCACCACCCTCTACAGCTCCTTTATGAGCAGAAGTATCAATACCATTTGCAAGTCCGGATACGACTATTCCCCCTTCCACAACAACATCCCTGGCAAAAGAATAAGCAACTCTGGAAGCAGTAAGAGTAGGCTTTCTGGTTCCAACAATAGATAAAATAAAATCTGTATTGAGTTCAAGGCAGCCAATATAAAAAAGCATAAAAGGAGGATCAAAAGAATTCCTAAGCAAAACAGGATAATTATCAGCATTAATATAAGTCCAATCAAAATTCTTTACTTTCATAATTTTCAATTCTCTTTCCGCCCTTGCCATAAGAAGATCAACACAGATTTTAGCCCTAGGAATTTTTCTATTTATAATACCCTCAACATCAGAATGAGAAAGATGTAAAAAATCATCCACAGAAGACAAATTACTCAACAATCGCAATTTCTCTTCTGTGGAAATAACATTAATGAGATGTATGGAACATAACAATAAAAACTCTTTCTCACTCATACCCTAATTACTCACTTGTTGTTTGTAATAATATTTAAATTCTCCTTGGCTTTCTCCACCTCATCCTTATTCTTGCTATTTTTTATTATATACATATACTGATCTACAGAAGCATCCATATTTCTCATCATATAATAGGCCCTAGCCAGTAAAAATCTTGCTTCAATAAACGAAGGATCTATGGACACAAGCTTAGTAAGATAATCAATAGCAGAGGAAGGTTCATTTTTTTCAAAGATATAAACAACAGAAATACCATATAAAGCATCCTTCAATCTAGGATCCAACTCAAGAGCTCGTTTATAATAAGATATAGAAAGAGAAAACAGCCTTTCTCTCTCTGCTGGATCCATCTTTGATTTAGCAAGCCTAGCAGAACATACTCCCGCCATCTGAAACAGAACCGGATTCTCAGGAAAAATATTTATGGCATTCTCCAGAGCTTCCTTGGCAGGTCCATACATCTCACGCTGCATATATTCTATAGCAAGAAGTTTATAAACTATCCCCAAGTCACCTGTAGCTTGTACTGTCCTATCTATAGCTTCCTTATGCTTTTTTATCTTGGACTTTAATTCTTCTATTCTATCAGAATTGGACAGGATTTCCTCTCTCTCTATCTTAGGCTCAAGAAGTATAAAATTATCAAAATCATTATCAACAGTAGAATTATTACATGCTGTAAAAAATAAAAGTACAAAAAATAAAAAAATAATTACTTTTTTCATAATTTTCCCCGTGGATGATATTGCTTATGAAAAGAAGAAAGTCTACCTATATCAACATGAGTATATATCTGTGTAGTAGAAATATCAGAATGCCCCAAGAACTCCTGCACCTCTCTCAAATTAGCTCCACCATGCAACATATGAGTAGCACAAGAATGCCTTAATGCATGCGGTTTTGCATTGAGCCCCAAAGCAGAAACTATTTTATTAAACCTAACCCATACGGATTTTCTGCTTATTTTATCTCCTCTGACAGATAAAAATAAGAAATTGTTCCTTATCTTATTTCCTGATAAAAACGGTCTTGCCACTTCCATATAGTCAATAAGCCATATCTTTGCCTCTTTTCCAAAAGGAACAAGACGTTCCTTGTTTCCTTTGCCAATAATTCTCAAGAATCTATCCGCAATAAAAATATCTGACATTTTTATATTGCATAGCTCAGATATTCTTAACCCACAGGAGTACATGAGCTCCAGCATGCATCTGTCTCGTACACCGATAGGCGTAGTAGTATCTATAGAATCCAATAGCAAATCTATTTCACTTTGCTCCATAACAGCTGGCAGGATAGCCGCCGCTTTAGGAATATCTACACTTTCGATAGGGTTATCTGCTCTAAAACCAGACATGACTATGAATCTAAAAACAGCTCTCAATGCACTTACTTTTTTGGCAATAGTTCTAGGAGAATTATTTCTATCAGTACCGATATGCCTTATATACTTTTCACAATCAAGAGATGTGACATCAATAACAGACTGTCCACTCCTTTCAATCCAGAGCAGAAAATCAGTATAAACAGGTTCATAAGTTTCCAGAGTTTTTTTTGACAAAGACAGCTCTGCCAGCAAATATGTCCTAAAAGCAAGAAATATTTTCCTATGAATTAACTCATTAAATACAGGCAAAGATTTTGTCATAATGACTATTTCCTACTCCTTCTTCTGAAAATAGCCGGAATATCAAGCTCACTATTTCCAGAATCTATACTTCCAGAAAACAAATCAACTCTTTCTCCTGGCTCCTGTTCACCTCGTATCACCTTATCCCATTTATCAAGAGTCAAATATTCTCCTGCAGTACTAGGTTTTTTTTTGCTATCATCAACAACATCTTCATGAGAACCTGCAAAACCCGCAGCAACCACAGTAACTTTCACAACCTCTCCAAGAGAGGAATCTATAGAAGTACCAATAATCATCTCAAAATCATCATCAGTATTGTTATTGGTATTGATTATGTCCATAATATCAGCATATTCCTTAAGAGTAAAATCAGAACTGCAAGATATATTTATAAGAAGCCCTTTAGCCTTTTCCAGCTGTATATTCTCCAATAAAGGATTGTTTATAGCAGAGGTTATAGCATCTATAGCTCTATTAGCTCCGGATGCACTCCCCGTACCCATAAGAGCATAGCCTTTATTTCTCATAACACGCTTAACATCTGCAAAATCTATATTTATCTTGCCGGGCCTGGTTATTAAATCCGATATCCCCTGCACAGCATCTCTCAAAACACCATCAACCATCTCAAAAGCTTCACTAACCTTTGTACCTTGCTTAGCTGTTTTAAAAAGATTTTCATTAGGCACAACAATGAGAGTATCCACATACTCTCTCATTTTCTTTATTCCTTCGCTGGCCAGCTTAGCTTTTTTCTTACCCTCAAAGGCAAAAGGCTTTGTAACAACCCCAACGCAGAGAACTCCCATTTCTGCTGCTATACTTGCAATAACAGGAGCAGCCCCGGTACCCGTACCTCCGCCCATTCCCGCAGTAATAAAAACCATGTCACTACTTTCAAGAACAGCACGTATTTTATCCGAGTCCTCTTCCGCAGCCTGCCTGCCTATTTCGGGATCTCCGCCAGCACCTAGACCTTTTGTGATCTTCTTTCCCAGTGGAAGTTTAAATGGAGCCTCTGACAATGATAATGCCTGTATATCTGTGTTACAAGCAATAAAATCAACACCAGATACAGATTCTTTTATCATCGTATCAACAGCGTTACAACCACCACCTCCTACACCTAGTACTTTTATCTTAGTAGGATTTAAAGAAAGCTCGTCATCCAATTTTATCTTCATTTCCCCTCCCAAACTCAAAAAGAGTCATTCAAAAAAATTTCTAAGCCATTGTTTAAAACCGGCAAAGACAGAAGACTTCTTATCCTTACCAGCATCATAACCATATTGTAAAAACAAATCTTTTCCCAACAAAGCCAGCCCCACACAAGTAGCATATGACGGAGACATAACACTATCCGGCAAATTGGAAATTCCCATGGGATAGCCAATACGTGCAGGCACACCAAATATATTGGAGGCAAGCTCAGCAGTACCATTGAGTAATGCCCCGCCTCCAGTTATAACTACTCCTCCACCTATTCTTTTAGTTATCTCTTGCCTATCAAGTTTATCTCGTATTATTTCAAAAATTTCAGCCATTCTAGCTTCTGCAACCTCGGAAAGCATCTTTAGAGAAACCTCATATGCAGGTCCGCCTCCACTGGAAGGGACAAGAATAGGCTCATCTCTATCCACCATAGGAGGATAGCAGGTTCCATAAGTGATTTTTATTTTATCAGCAGCAAGAAACGGTATCTTAAAAACATCAAAAATATCATACGATACATTATTTCCGCCAACAGGCAAAACAAAAGTAGAAAAAGGAGCACCATCTACATAAGCAACAACCCCGGTACTCCCTCCCCCTATATCTATATGAATAACTCCCAGCTCCATTTCCTCAGTAGTTATAACAGCTCGTCCAGCTGCAAAAACATTCAAAAATATGGCACTAACCTCATAGCCGCTTCTTTTAACACAATTAATAATATTATGAGAATAAGATACAGGTGCAGTAATAATATGGGTATCAGCCTCCAATCTTACTCCCAATATGTTTAAGGGCTGCTTTATTTTATCCTTGTCATCCACCTTGTATTCCCTTACTATAGAATGCAAAATTTCTCTATCAACAGGAATAACTATTGCTTTTGCAGCCTCTACAACTCGTTTTATATCATCATCAGAGACCTTTCTTTCCTTTCCCTTGGAAGATATTGCAACTACACCTTTGGAATTTACGGATTCTATCCTTGGACCGGAAACTCCAACAAAAAGATCCTCCACTTCATACCCCGACTCAAGAACAGCAGCCTCTATAGCTTCTGACACAGCAGCTATAGTATCATCTAGGTTAATTATTACCCCCTGTCTTAAGCCGGTAGAAGAAGCTATACCCGTACCAAGAAAATCCAACGAGTTTTTTTCTGTTATTCCGCTCACAACGACCCTTATCTGAGTCGTACCAATATCAAGACCAGCAAATACACTCATCAGATATTGCTCCTTAGCTTATAACTGACAATATTCCCCCTCAAATCTATATACTCTATTTTTTTAAAATCAACTTTAGAAGAAACCACATCAACTATCAATAATGCATATTTTAACATTGATTCCGAAATATCATTATTAACAAGTACAGGCAGCCTGATGCCTTTGAAATATATAAAATAATCAAAACTATAATCCCCTCTTTTTATAAATCTTAACTCGGAAATAAGAGCAAAAAGCTCAGGATTGGATTCTTTAACTCCTTTTAGATTCTTCATAAAGGCAATAATAACATCAGGAAGCTTTGCACCAACAATAAAATTCTTAAAGCCTATCCCGCTTATTACCGGCATTCCCTCATATCTCATATTTTTTCCGGCATCAAAAACAATCCCCTCATCATCACACACTGCAGGGAAAATTATTCCATCATTTTCAACCAGAAGATATACTAAAGGCTCTCTGGAGCTAATAGAAATTTTCAAAGCATTAGGAAAGAATTTTTCGACCTCAACTTCTTTAACCTTAGGCCACTCCGCCAATCGTTTCTCTATAACATATGTATCAACAGAGAAATACAGAACACTCTCAGTACTTAGACCCGCTCTCTCCAGTATTTCTTCATTAGACACATTCAAATTGCTATCTATAAATATCTTTTCTATTCTAAACCTGGGGACAAGAACCCCTCTTACAATAATAATGATAAGCAAAAAAATAATAAGTAAAAATCCGGTTAAGATTGAATTTTTCTTAGTATTCTTTACAGAGCCTCTTTTTCCTGAAACATATTCAAAATGCCACACGTGGTCAGACATTCCATCCCCCTTCTGAACTTTTTGATATATTAATTATCAGACCACAGAGAGCAAGAGTTATCAAAGCAGAAGAACCTCCAGCAGAAAAGAAAGGCAAGGGAATACCTGTGGTAGGAAGCAACCCGCTGACAACAGAAATATTCAATAAAACCTGTAATACGATAGTAAAGATAGAACCAAAACCAAGCATCCGGTAAAAAAAAGATTCCTGATTAATAGATACAGAAAAAGCTCTAACTGCAAAAATGGAAAACAGAGCAAAGACAACTAACACCCCAACAAACCCCATCTCCTCTGCAAAGATACTAAAAACAAAATCAGAATGAGCTTCTGGCAAAATACCAAACTTAAAATCACCGGCACCTATTCCTTTACCCCAAAGCCCTCCTTCCGACATAGCCCGCATAGATACCTGAATCTGATATCCAGTACCATCTGGATCTCTAGAAGGATCAAGAAAAGTAATCAATCTCAATACTCGATGTTCCTTTGTGAAAAGCAAAATAAGCAACAAAGGCAAGGCAACAACAATAAAATATAAGAAATATCGTATAGGAACTCCTGCAATAAAAAGCATAAAAGCTCCTATAAACAACAGAAAAATAGCTGTTGAAAAATCGTTTTGCAAATACACAAGAAAAGAAAAAATAAAAATAACAATTGCCGGAGGAATAATAGAAGTAAAAGGCTCGTCAAAAGCATCTTTCTTTTTACTTAAAATATAAGCAAGGTAGAAAACCAGAGTAAATTTTGCAAACTCGGATGGTTGAAACGAAATTCCTGCAATTATTATCCATCTATTAGCCCCCCAAAAAGAGACACCTATTCCTGGTATAAAAGTAAGTATCAACAATAATATATTTAAAAGTATTAAAAGCGGTAAAAATCTCGTTAAAGATTCAAAATTAACCTTAGATATTATAAACGCAAAGACAGCACCAATTATCATTCTTATAAATTGCTGTTTAAAAAAATAGTACGGATTACCGAACAACAATTCCGATCTGTAATACGAAGCAGAGAAAAGGAAAACCAATCCAACAAAACATAAAACAAAAACCAACCAACCTATCGAATGAGACTGTTTTGTCTTATGAATCTCCTCAGGAACAAAGCCTCTAGCTAGCATATCTCCTCACTGTACCTTTAATGTAGAAAGCCCAATAATTGCAAATAGTCCACCCAGTATCCACATCCTTATAACAACCTTGCTCTCCGGCCATCCAGAAAGCTCAAAATGGTGATGTAATGGTGCCATTTTAAAAATTCTCTTTCCATTTCTCAGCTTATAAGATAGAACCTGTAAAATCACAGATAGCGTTTCCAAAATAAATACTCCGCCAACAATTAAAAGGAGAATTTCCTTTTTTATGAGCATAGAAAAAACAGCCAAAGTACCTCCTATACTTAGGCTTCCAGTATCTCCCATCATAACCTCTGCAGGATGACAATTAAACCATAAAAAACCTACGCAGGCCCCCACAAGAGCTAAGGCAAAAACAGATAATTCACCTGCACCAGAAATATAAGGAATTTGCAAATACTCCGAAAAATCCACCCTTCCTGTTAAATATGCAAAAATAGCAAGAGCAAACCCCACAAAAATAACAAGCCCTGCAGCAAGCCCGTCAAGACCATCTGTTAAATTGACAGCATTAGAATAACCAACTACAAACATTACTGCCAGAGGAACATACCAATACGATAAATTAATTACAGGAGTTTTTATAAAAGGTAAATATAAGAGAGTAGAATACTCATTAGAAAACAACAGAATAAGCCCAGTTAAAACCAATGAAATTAAAATCTGCCCTATAAACTTAATACTTGCTCTTAATCCCTCTTTGTTCTTTTTGAAAACTTTTAGGTAATCATCTATAAAGCCCAATAAACCAAAAGAGAGCAAAGATGCTACAAGAACCCATGTAAATGGATAATGTATATCCTGCCACAGAAGAACAGAAAAAACAGTGGAAAAAACAATAAACAGTCCTCCCATTGTAGGAGTTCCACTCTTGCTTTTATGAGTGCTAGGCCCCAGTTCTCGTATTTCTTCTCCTGCTTTTAGCTTTCTCAATTTTTCTATCACCCATGGACCTAAGACAAAAGAAAGAAGAAGAGAAGTTATTGCAGCATAAGCTGCCCTAAAGGTTATATATTGAAAAACATTAAAAGGTGTAAAATACTTTACAAGCGGATAAAACAATTCCTTAAGCATTAACAGCTCCTTCTACAATATTCTTCACAGTCCTTTCAAGTTCCATAGCTCTTGACCCCTTACATAGAATAACATCACCAGAAGAAGAAATATCTTCCAGAGTTTTTCTAGCCTCTTCTGCAGAATCAAAATGAAAACACATATTAGTATCTCCCATCTTCTCAAAAGCAAGACGCATTCTCTGCCCCACAAAAATAAACACATCAATATCAAGAGAAGAAACATACTCTCCTATCTCTTGATGAAATCTATCTTCCCCATCCCCTAATTCCAACATATCACCTATAACAACTATTTTTTTTCTTACATTGCTTTTTATATCCGAAAAGGTAGATAAAGAAGCCTTGAGAGAATCAGGATTGGAATTATAACAATCAAGAATAACTGTTATATCACCTTTTACAACCTGCCAGCGACCAAACAAAGGCCGATACTCAGAAAGGCCCGCAGCGATATTTTTGTTAGAAAGACCAATTGTTTTTGCCATTTTTATTACACCGAGAGCATTTTTTACTATATGTCTACCCGGCACAGGTATCCTTATCTCAAGCCCCTCCCAGACAAGAGAAACGCCATTTAATCCATCATCTTTCCACGCTTGCAATCCTTTTGTAGATAAAAAGCCATATTTAGAAATATTTCCAGAACATCCCTCTTTTAATAGATCAAACATATCTTCATCTTCTGGAATAAGACCAGTGGAACTACTACCAAAATAGGAGAAAATCTTCTTTTTCTCTAGCGCAATATTTTCTCTTGTGCCAAAAGCTCCCAAATGCGCTGTTCCTATACCTGTTATTACTGCTAGATTAGGCCTAACAATCTTGACCAACCTATCCATTTCTCCCGGATGATCAACACCCATTTCCAGTATTAAGCATTTTGACTTTTTTGGCATTCTCAATACAGACAAAGGAAGCCCTATCTCGGAATTCAGATTTCCTTTTGTATAGGCAATAGCACCTATTTCCTGTTTTATTACAGAGGCCAACATTTCTTTTGTTGTTGTTTTACCATTACTACCAGACACACCTATTCTAAGAGGAGCATTTATATGACTCATATAGAATTCTGCTATACTCTGCAAAGCAGAAAGGGTATCAGAAACAACAATAAAAGAAGCTCTATTAGTTGCAGCATATCTTAATATTGCCGCACCAGCCATTCTAAAAAACGACTCATCTACGAGAGAACATGGAGCACCTTTGGAAAATGCTTCTTCTATATAAAAATGACCATCTGTATTCTTACCTTTTAGAGGGACAAATAATTTACCGGGAGCAGCTTCTCTGGAATTAATAACAACATCTTCTACTGTTAATTTTGAACCTGATATATTATACAATTTTCCTGATACTATTTTTGAGATCTTTATTATATCCATAAAAAAAGAATCTATTGCCATATTATTATTTAACCTCAATTGTTATAATCTTATTTCTATCCACCTTTTCTAATCCAAGACCGTCCTTTGCTATCTTTTCTATCCTTTGCGGAGAACTCATTACCTCTATGGCAGCAATTAAGCGTTTATTCTCTTCCACAAGTTCTTCTTGTTTTTGCTGAATTTCTAGAAGCTTTTTTTCTAATTCCTGATACTTATAGGATTGAAAAATAAGCAATGAGAACAAAATAAGAATAGAAACAGTAGCAATATATTTAAACATTCTCATGTTTAACCCCATCTTTACATAATACCAACTCAGCAACTCTTAACTTAGCGCTCCTCGAAGGAGGATTATTTTTTATTTCATCCTCAGTAGGGACAAGAGGTTTTTTTGTTATAATATTAAAATACATATCATTATCTTTATTTGAATTCTGTTTAAAAAATCTCTTTACAATTCTATCTTCAAGAGAATGAAAAGAAATAACAGCGCATCGTCCATAATCATGCAATAAAGACATTGATAGAGACAAAGCCCTGTCTAGTCTTGAAAGCTCATTGTTTACAGCTATTCTTAAAGATTGAAAAACCTGCGTTGCAGGATGGATTCTGCCATGTCGAAATCGAGAAGGAACACTATTAAAAACTATATCAGCCAGTTCTTTTGCAGTTCTTATATTATTGTTTCTTCTGTGTTTTATGATACTTTTTGCTATGGTCTTGGCAAATCTCACCTCTCCGAAATCCGAAAAAATGCTAACCAATTCTTCTTCTGTTTTTGTCATAAGGATTTCTTCTGCTGTAATACCATGCCCAGGAAAGAGCCGCATATCAAGCGGCTCATCCTTAAACATGGAAAAGCCCCTCCCAGAGCTCTGATAATGGAATACTGATACGCCTAAATCCATGAGTATTGCAGAAACACTGCATTGTGTGGATAATTCTGTAAGAACATCATCAAACCACCCATGAACAAAATCTATTCTATTTCCATATTTTTTCAATCGCTTTTTTGCTAATCCCAGCATGCCCTCATCAGCATCAATACCTACAATTCTTATATCCGGATATTTCTCCAATAAAGCCTCAGAATGGCCTCCGGCTCCCAAGGTAGCATCAATAACAAGACCAGAAGAATTATTCTGACCAATAAGAAGAGAAAGCACTTCTGTTCTCATAACAGGTATGTGTACTACGTCTTTCATACTACCTCAAAAAAGCAATGAGTCGCCGATTTCCTCTGCTGCTTCATTAAATTCATCTTCATGCTCATCCCAATATTTTTCATATTCAGAAACATCCCATAATTCTATATATTTCTGAATTCCAAGAATAAGAATATCTTTCTCAAACCCTGCAAACTCTCTCATAGCCTGAGGGATTGTTATTCTTCCCGCCTTATCAATTTCTATTTCCTGTGCAGGTGCTACAATTCGTCTTTGTATTAATCGCGCTTTTTGTTGAAAAGGAGATATAGTGGTTAATAATTTTTCTGATATTTTATTCCACTCATCAGGTGGAAACAACCATAAGCATCTGTCAAGGCCACGGGTAAGAACAAGACTTTCTCCTGCTATGGATGACCTTAATTTTGCCGGTATAAGGAGCCTGCCTTTATCATCAAGAGCATTCCTAAATTCCCCCGTAACCATACCCTTTTACCACTTCCTCCTATTTTTTACCACTTTTTCCCACAAAATTCATATTATACCATCTATATCATTTGTCAACTTCGGATTTGTGTTTTAATGTAGTTTTCTTCCGATAATACAACGCCCTACTCAACACATGTTGAGTAGGGCGTTCAGTTTTTTATATATTTTATAAATTATTCCAATTTTTTTGCTAAAGTGTGCTTATATTATCACCGATAAATATTCGATAATCTATATTACCAAATAGAGGATATTTCTTCTCCCGTGTGGTTATCAATTCTGTAGGAATCTCGCCTCTGCTAAAAGAAGCGTAAATCTCATAAAAGTAGAATAGATGTTCTTTTATTCTTTTTTCGGCATAGGGAACCATAGTCCCATTCCTAATGATGAAAGGCCAATCTGAAGCTTGCGATAACAATATTTCTCTAGCTGCTTGATTAAGTGCTCGAGCTCTCAATCCTTCGGCATCAGAAAATCGCAAAGCAAGATCTTGCATCTTTTCTATTGCATGATGGAGATATCTGTATATCCAATCATTTTTGCCATCCAACCATACTTCGGAGTAGCCTTTTGTTCCCCAGCTTGAAAAAGAGGGAAGGTTCTCCTGAAATTCAAAGTTATTAGAAAGATAAGAAGATGGAGATGCTATTTCTAACACATCGTCTTCTGCAGCAAGCCTTATAACCTCTTCTAACCATGCCAATCCCTCAAACCACCAGTGTCCAAATAATTCTGCATCATAAGGACAGGTTATAACAGGAGAAAAAGGCATATGTTTATTTATCTGTCGTATCTGCTCTCTTTTTTGTGTTATAAAAAGATGTGCATGTTCTTTTGCTTTTTTTTCCGCAGCCTCAGGATTATAGATATCTTTATTGTAGGTATTACCTGTTATCGCATTATACTTGTAACCAGTAAAAACCCTACTTTTGCCATCAGGGAAAAAGAAAGATATATCATCCATATCAAGTTGATATCCTATATCCTGATAAAAATCACGATATACTACATCAGCAGGATAGCCATGTTTTTGGGACCAGACAGCTTTTGCAGAATGAGGATCCCTGCCAAATGCAAAAACTCCAGAAGGTGTAACAATCGGAGCAAAAACCCCATATTGTGGTCTTTTTTCTGCAAATAGTATGGCATGTGAAGCTACAAAAAAATATTTTATATTTCCATCTGCTAGAATATTTTCCAGTCCAGGTGTATATCCACACTCAGGAAGCCAAAAACCTTGTGGCTGTTGAGTAAAATTTTCCTTATGCTCATTTATACCAATATTTATTTGAGCTTTTATATTATTAGGAAAGATCTCAAACAAAGGAAGATATGCATGTGTGGCGGCACTTGCAACTATTTCTATATAGCCTTTTTTCCTATATTTGTTAAAAGCAGATAATAAATCTCTATGATATAATCTTTCATAATCCTCAAGATTTTGTGAAAATAGATTGATATACATATCAACCAGCTTTTCAAGCTCAGAATTCCCTCTTACTCTTATTTTCTCCCTTTCCCCCAGCTCTAGAAGAAGTTCTAGATGCTTTACATATCTTTCCTGAAGAAGAGAATCCCTGAGCATTGCCGCAAGAGTAGGGGTTATAGTCATGGAAATAGAAAAAGGTACAGAATCCTTATCCAGCCTAGCAAACATTCTAAGTAGAGGAAGATAAGTTTCCGAAATTGCCTCAAACAGCCATAATTCCTCTAAAAACCTATCGTACTCAGGATGCCTTACAAACGGAAGATGAGCATGAAGATGTAACAATAAATATCCTTTATTCATAATCAATCACCTGTAATATAAAAATCAACTGAGGAAAAAGACGAAGAGGATTCAAAAGGCGACTGAATAGCAAGAAACTCCTCTCTGGTATCTATTGCAGATAAAGAAATAAGAATATCGGAATCAAGATTAAAGTCATTATCATTCTTAGGTTTTATCTGCACGGAGGGCACGTCAATAATATTTGAGGTAAGGATCACATTTTCTTTATCCATTTCCTGAGTTACCAACGATACCTGATAAGAATATCCCTGTACAATGCTAAAATAATAGGAATCATCATCAGTACTGACAGGAATCACATAACTGTCAAGAGAGGAATCCTTATCATTTTTTTTATATTGATATACCTTTAGGAAAAACCCAGAAAAATCTTCATTTGATAACAGTTCCTCCAGAATAGTATCCTTTACATTCCAATAGCAAAAGGCCCAAACAGGATCTCTGATAAGAAGTCTAAAGAACGACTCTCCTTTTAAATCTGGTAATTTCTTTTCTTCCAAATTATTGTAGAGTTCTTCATCTATCAATACGTCATATTTTCTCTGCTCCACACGCATCGGAGCATTTTCTATATCATCCAATTCTTCCCGTCTATCATTACAATCATCGAGTATCTGTTCTATCAAGGATTCTCTTGAGATATCATCTCTGACTTTTATTTTCCTCTTTTTTGCAATATCAATCAAAATCTCGGAATCAAGGCTTTCTAACGCTTTCCTATCCATATCTTTTATCCTAAAGAAAAGATTTTCATAGTGTCAAGTAACTTATAAATCAACAGTTGGTTTTCTTATAAGGAATAGCATAACATCTCCAAAACCCAATAGTTTTGCCATAATATCAAAAGGTTTCTTAATGAAAGTAGGAACAATACCTTTTGCAATGCCTCCCCATGTTTTCCATGCAACTATTTCAAACCCTTGTTTTTCCAAAATAGAAAGAAGAGTATGCTTTGAAAACAAAAAAGTATGATCTGGAATAGCAGACCTCCACTTCTCACGTAGGAGCAAAGCCTGAAAACCTTCAACATTAGGAGTAACAATAACAGCATAACCTCCGGGTACAAGCAATCTATAAATTGCAGACAAAAAGGCTACCGGAGATGGCACATGTTCTATTACATGAGAAGAATGAATAAATCCAAAATATTCATTTTCTATATCAACACTCTCAACTGGTGTTTCTAATATTTCCAGACCATAATTTTTTCTTGCATATTCTGCAGACTGATGACATATTTCTATACCGTAAGCGTCCCATCCCCGTGACTTAAAAAAGGAGAGCAGTTTCCCTGTAGCACAGCCTATATCCAAAATACGCTTCACCTTAATTAAACTTTCCAACTCATCAAAAAACCGAATATCATTTAGGCCCTTTAACATCAGATCAAAAAAATTGCTTTCATTCTCAATTTCGTACTCAAAATAGGAATCATCATATCTACCTGCAAGTGCATCTGGAACAGGCTGTGGATACTGATATACAAATCCGCATTTTTTACATTTCACATAGCTTGCGGACTCTATTTGCCAAAACATCCGCCTTTCGGCTGAACCACATACATAACAATCAATATGCCTTTTTGGCTCATTAGAAGGACGAGTAGAAAAAGTTTTTGTCATACATACTCCCGGCTATTTTACTATAAGACTATAATATTGATAATCTACACTACCATTAATATCCTCTAGGACTATCTTCAAACTCTGTTTTCCGGGAAGAAATCTAAATTCTCCCAAAATAAAGTTACCAGCAGAATCAAAAATTTCGTCGGACGGCCGTGAAGATACAACAGACATATTCCCGGCAAAAATAAAAACAGAACTCATTTCAAAATACGCTATCTCAAGACCTTCAAGGAATACCGAAATCTTATACCATGGTAATTTGATATTATCAGAAACATAATAGGCTTTGAGTCTCATTTTCCAAGTACCAATAGGAAGAAAATTATCTTTATATTTATCAAGAATAATTTCTCTCCCGTCATCTGATACAATAGAAAAAGATTCCACCACTGCTTTTGGCTTAGCATTCACAGGAATACGAGGTAAAAGCAATAAAGGATTCATCACCATTTTTTTATTGGTATCATAGAATTCCATATAATATATATCAGAAATGGGAACACCCAGCTCAGTAAATTCTGATAGAAAACCGGAATCTTCTGCCACAGATAAGCCCATATAACAAGAATAAAGACCATCACCATTATATATTATAGAAGAACTATCTTTAAAATAAGGTATAACGCTTCTTTTTGAATCATAATAAAAAACGAGTTCACCTGGAATAGCGATATCCACAGGATAGTTAGAATTAAAAATTAAGCCCGAAGAAAGGTGGGAAAAATTATTAGTATAAAACTGGCCAAAAAACACATTGACATTCTGATAAGAACCAGGCCACTCTATGGAAAATGCAAAACTAGAAACAAAAAAAAACATTAGGATTTTGCTTCTCATATTCTATCACCCGTTTTTTTTATTGCAATCAAAAAAAAACCTTTTTTTGAAAAAAACATGAATTTATTTTCTTTATATCCGGGGATAACTCTTAAATCCGATAATACAGACGAAAATAATACTTTATTATTTTTTATAGCAGAAAGAACCATACTATTATTTTCTTGAGAAACCACAAAATCAAGTTTTAGGCTCTCCACATTATAAAATCTCAATAGACTTTTTATATCAAATCTTATCTCCTCGTTTGTATTTATGTTCTTTATCAACATGCCGTTCTTCTCTTCTACTACAACTCTACCATTAGACACCGTAATATATACAGGACGTTTAAGTACTCCGCTCAAAACAGTATTCCATATTTCTTTTGGTTTTCCTTCTGTAATAGAATAAACACGAACATACTGCTTCTTAAATCCTTCCACAAGAGCAAGATACTTATAATCATCGCTCAGTGCCAATCCATACACAATGGACTCACCAGTATTGGAAACAGTTATTTTATAAGAGTTGCTGGGAGTATCCCAATAAACATCTCCCCCTACGACAGCAGAAACAACATTATCGGATGGAGCAGTAAAAGCAGTTACAACACCTGGATACACATAAGAATTTATGATCCAATTATCCAAATTAAGTCTCTTAATAAACTTTCCGGAATCATCGATAAAAAAAACATAAGGACTACTACTGTCATAAAAAAAAGGTCTTCCCTGTTTCAGAAAACTTCCTACCTTTCTATCTTCCCAATCTTTAATTATCCATTGTCCGTTGTCTTCTATTATATAAAAATGCGAAGAAGCAGCTCCATTATCTATTTTTTTCTCTATCCAACTTTTTAAATTCCAATCCACTACACCCGCAACACCAGAATACATATAACTCCAACTATCGGCATAATAAGCATTATCCTTGGAGTGATTGGTATCCGTCACGTCGGTTTTTGCTTCAATAGAAAAAAATATTTCATCTCCTAAATGATACGGGAAAATAAAAAAAGAGAAGCAGAACAAAACAAGTAACCATAAAAGAATATCTCTCATATATGCCTTTATAATATTTAGCTTTTGAATTATCCTATAATAACGAAACATAAGATGTCAACAAGAGGTAAATATGGAAAAAATAAAGCTTATGGAAAAGGCTAAAGAAGCCAGCAAAAAAGCATACGCCCCATACTCAAAGATAAATGTAGGTTGTGCAATAGAAACAATGGAAGGAGAAATCATACTGGGAGCCAATATAGAAAACAGATCATACGGACTAACAATATGCGCAGAAAGAACAGCCATATTCAACTATGTACTAGGAAAACATAAAGGAATAAAAGCTCTTGCCATATACAGCGCAAACGTAGAAAATACTCTTTACCCTTGCGGAGCATGCAGACAGGTTATGTCAGAATTTATGAAAAAAGATACACCTATAATATGTTATAATGCAAAAGAAAATAAAATAATAACAGAAACATTGGGAAGTCTTTTTCCAGGCGATGTCCTCTCAGAAATAAAGCCAGATTAAAATCAGGAATTTTTAGCTCGCTTTTCATCATCTTCCATTTTTGTCTTCCAAACATCTATTTTTCTATTTGTACTTTCTACCTCTTCCTTATTTCCCAGAATCTGATTAAACCTCTTATAACTTTCCAGAAAAAGTATCGCCTTTCTAAAATCATCAAGTCTCTGAGTAGAAAGCTCATATCTTTCTCTATAGCGATCAGCAGCCTGAGCAAGAAGACGCTTTACCATATCCACATACAACAGGCGCTCTCTATATCCATCAATCCTAGGATCAAGCTTAGCAACAATTTCACGCAAATCAAGAATATTTTTTGAAACAACTGCAAATCTGGCCTCAAGATCCACAAAAGCCCATTTCCACTTGGAAACCTCCCCAAAGGCATCCTTAACACTTGCTAAAGAAAACCCCAATTTATTTATCAGTCTGAATCTCTCAATATCATTAATTCCCATAATAGCATCCCACCTCCCCTTTAACTCACTAAGAGGCGGATCAATAGAAGAAGAAACCACATCTTCTATCCGCATAATAGAAACAGAGCAAAGTTTTCTTGCTTCATTTAAAAAACCATCATTTTTTATTCCCAGCAACTGTTCTGACAAAGCATTCATGAGAAGATAAAACGACACCTTGTTGATAAGAAGCTCAGACAGAGCAAATCTCTGAACCTCAAAACCAGAGTCAGAAGATGCTATAACAGACTCTAGGTTTTTTTCTCTTGACGAAAGCTTATCCAATATATTCTTATATTTCTGAATCCTATTAGCATATATTTGCTTTGCCTCTTCTGAAACTTTAGCCACCTTTTACTCCTTGATATCTCTCAAGCAAAGCCCTGGCATGCTCCAAGGAAACAGGATTTTCCGAATCGCCAGAAAGCATCCTTGCTATTTCCTTTTCCCTTTCCTCTTTTTTTATATAACTTATATCGGTATAAGTGGCATTAGATTCAACTCTCTTGCTAACAAAAAGATGCCTATCTGCTCTGGAAGCAATGGAAGCAATATGAGTAATACAAAAAACCTGCTTATCTTTAGCAAGCTCAGAAAGATGCTTACCAACAGCTATAGCTACCTCACCTCCAATACCTGTATCCACCTCATCAAAAATAATTGTAGAAATGGAATCTGCCTTTGCCATAAGGGTTTTTATGGCAAGCATAACCCTAGAAAGCTCACCTCCAGAAGCAATTTTCCTAAGAGGTTTAAAATCCTCTCCGGCATTAGGTGCAATAAGAAATTCAACAGTATCCATACCGGAGGGGTTACACAGCGGAACACCCTTTTCCGATATGCGAGGAGAAACATCTATCTTAAACCTTGCCTTAGTCATTCCTAGAGTTTTTACAATATCTTCAATCTTTGCAGAAGAATCAGAAGCAGCCGCATTTCTCAAAGCGGATATTTGTTTGGCCATTTCAAAAACACCACGTCTTAGCTCGGAAACCTTCTTCTCCAACTGCATAATATCATCATCGTAAGAAACAACTTCCTCAAGTCTTTTTTGGGCATTTTCAAGATACGAAAGAATCTCAGGGATAGAATCTCCATATTTACGCTTGAGCTTCTGAATCTGTGCAATACGCTCGGAACACTGCTCAAGCCTCTCAGGAGAAAAAGAAAGACCATCCCTGTAAGAAGAAAGCTGTTCTACAACATCCTCAACCTCATAAAATGCACTTTCCAATCTGGAATACAACTCCTTAATAGAAGAATCAAACCCTGCAACACTATCAAGAAGTCGTAACATACGCTTGAGACCAGGCAAAACACCATGCCCATCATCCCCTGCCAGATAAAAAAAATCGGACAAATCGGAAAAAATCTTTTCCATATTGGATAAAACAGCTAGCTCGCGATCCAACTCTTCATCTTCACCTTCGACAAGAGAAGCTCCTTCAATCTCCTTTACAGAAAACTCAAGAAGCTCTCTTTCCTTCTCCAAATTATCCCCTCTGGCAACAAGCTCATCAAGCCTGTTTTTGGTAGAAACAAAATCATTAAAAAGAGAAGAATACCTTGCAAGCTCATCATCTAGCCCTGCAAAAGAATCAAGATATCTTCTCTGACTATCCGGTTTAAATAGAGATTGATGCTCATGTTGTCCATGTATGTCCACAAGAAAAGACGTAAACTCTGCAAGATCAGAAGCAGAAACGCTGACCCCGGATATAAAAGCAGAACTCCTACCCGTCTTTTTTATAACACGTCTTACGATAACAAGACCATCCTCAAACGCTATATCCCGCCCAGAAAGCCATAATAAAGCATCATTATTATTAGCTACATTAAAGACAGCAGAAACCTCTGCAAAATCGGCACCACTCCTTATGACATCAGAAGCGACACGCTCTCCCACCAAAACAGAGAGAGCACCTATAAATACGGACTTTCCAGCACCAGTTTCACCCGTTATAACAGTGAAGCCAGGAAAAAAATCCACAACAAGCTCGTCTATAATAGCATAATTTCTTATAGAAAGCTGTTCAAGCATAAACAGGCCCTCCTGACCATCTCAACTTGGTTCTCAAAAGCTCATAAAAAGAAAGAGACCCAAGAAGAAGCACCTTAGCCCTGACCCCCCTATCCTCAACTCTAATAACATCACCGGGAAGAAGAGAAAAAACCTCCTGCCCATCTATCGTGAGCATAACATCGCTTCTCTGCTCATTCATAACCCTCACACATACAGGCTCCCTTGCAGGAGTAACAACAGGCCTGCTGGCAAGAGAAAAAGCACAAATAGGAGTAATAATAAACGCCTCAACATCAGGATGCAAAATAGCCCCTCCAGCTGCGGCAGAATATGCAGTAGAACCAGTAGGAGTAGCAATAATAATACCATCAGCATGGTACTCCCCCATCATACAACCATGCAGCTCAACAGAAAGCTTTACAATCTTAGAAATCCCCTGAGAAGACACAACAACATCGTTAAGAGCAACAAAATCACGGACAACACCATCCTTGCGTACAACAGAAACACTCAACATAAGCCGCTCTACAGGTAAAGCCCGCCCCTCTCTCCAGTTATCAAAAAGAGACCACCACTCATCTCTACCAGACTCAGCAAGAAAACCTAACCTGCCCGCATTTATAGGAAGAAGAGGCACATCAGACCCCGCAAGCAATCTAGAAGCAAACAACACAGTACCATCCCCACCTATGGAAACAGCAAGAGAATAAGAAGAAAAATCAAAAACCTTAGAATCACTCCAGACATCCACAACACAACCAGCAGAAGACAAACGATCTCTCACATCAGAGAGAATATCATGGGCAAGAGACTTGGATAAATTAGCAACAATCAAAACCCTGCACATAAAAACACCTACGGTAACGTAGCAATCACCCTGGAAATCAACTCAACAGACTCATGAGATAACAGAGGATACAAAGGGAAAACAATGCACGAAGACACAAGCAACTCAGCACCCTTACAGAACACATCCGACTCAAACCCCGACCATAAACTATCCCCAAAAATCCTCATAACCTCAACTCCCTGCTTCTTTGCATAGACCATAACATCCTTGATAGAAGAAGAAAGAACAACAGGAAAAGAAAAAGGCACATCAGTTCCCCCATCTGCCCCAGGGCCAAAACCCGAATGTCTAGACTGCATAAGAGCAGAAGTAAAGAAATCAAAAATCTCCCTTCTTTTGGAAATAAAAAAATCAAACTGAGCAAGCTGCGTCTTACCCAAGGCAGCATTCATATCGGACAAAAAATAAAAAGACGGGAGACTCGCAACAGCACCCTTAAATCCAGAAACAAATTTTCTGGAAACCACACCTGCAAAAGCTCCCCCTGCAGAAGTAATAATCCCAGACTCTTCCAAAGAAACAACAACAAAATCAGCAAAACCACCAACAGACTCTCCATTCCACAAAGCACCCAGCCCCTGAGACAAGTCCATCACAAGAGGCACACCTAAAGAGGAAAAAAAAGACATATCAGGCACAACCCCAAGAGGAATACCCCAAAAGACAGCCTTTACCCCATCCAGTCCATCAAAAGATACAGGGAAACCGGAAGAAGGCACAACATCCACAAAAACAACATCAATCCCCCTTGATACAAAAACATTGCCATACACAGAAGACAAAAGAGGCATAACAGCAACCTTATCTCCAGAAACAAGTCCAAGCGAATCACACACAAGAGAAATAGCCCTCTCCAAATCCCGTAGAACAACCCCCTGGGAAGCACCACAAAAATCCGCAAGCCCATCGGCAAACGCCTCCGAAACCTCACCCGGCGCCAGCGCATCCTCTACAAGCTGATACAGCACAGCCTCCATATCCACCCTTCTCACCGTAGGCCTAAACACAGGAATCAACACACACCCCCTACTTACCAATAGAACGCTCTATCTGACGCAACTCCTTGGGACTAAAAAGCCTATGAACATCAAGCACAATAAGATACCCATCCTCTTGATGCACAACACCCTCAATATACTCCGTCCCTATACCAGTAAAAACCTCAGGCGGAGGCTGAATCCTTGAACGCTCAATAGAAACAACACGCAAAACCTTATCTATAATAATGCCAATTCTATTATTGGAAACCTCAAGAATCAAAATACCACTGAGCAACCTGTCCTCCTCGGACAACTCCGGAGACTCTATATTAAAACGCCTATGCAAATTAATCACAGGAAGAATATCTCGCCTCAACTTAAAAATCCCTTCAATAAAAGGCGGCGCATTAGGGATAGGCCGTATCTCATGCAACCTTTGAATCTCCTTGACATCAAAAATATCTACACCATAAAACTCATTGCCGAGCTGAAAAGTAACAAGCTGGATATTAGAATTATCAGCCATAGGACCCCCTACACATAGAATACGGCAGTAATAAGAAATATGCAAGAGG